>NZ_JBFBAD010000001.1:0-220803 GCF_040682075.1 Actinoplanes sp. NPDC051411
GGACGGCACCACGCTCGCGCTGATCACCCACGACCACGACGTGGCCGGCCGGGTGCCCCGGCGGATCGGCATCCTGGACGGGCGGCTGGTGTCCGACTCCGCGGCGGCCGCCGCGGGGGGTGCGCGGGCATGAGGCGTACGGGTGGGAAAGCGGGAGTGGACCGCGCAGCCGCACCGGTCCGCCTGGCCCCGGCCGACCTCGTCGGCCTGGGCCTGCTCGGCATCCGCACCCGGAAGGTGCGCGCCGCCCTGTCGGCGCTCGGCATCGCGATCGGCATCGCCACCCTGGTGCTGGTCACCGGGATCCCCGCGTCGAGCCAGCGGGCGCTCGACCGGAAACTCGCCACCCTGGGCACCAACCGGCTGCAGGTCACGCCGGCGCCCAACCACGATCCGCCGATCAAACTGCCGGCCGAGTCGGTCGCCATGGTGTCCCGCATCGGACCGGTGACGGTGGCCAGCGCGACCGGCGACTTCGGGGTGAACGTCGCCCGCTCCGACAAGACCGGGGCCGGCGACTACAACGCCATCGCGGTGGTCGCCACCAGGACCAACCTGCTGGCGGCGATCGACGGCCGGGTGCGGGCCGGCCGGTTCCTGGACGACGCGATGGAACGTCAGCCGACCGTCGTTCTCGGCTCGGTCGCCGCGCAACGGCTCGGCTTCTCCGGCGTCGACCTCGCCCGGCCGACCCAGGTCTACCTCGGGCGGCACCAGTTCACCGTGATCGGCATCCTCGACCCGGCACCGCTCTCGCCGGAGATCGACCGCTCGGCGATGATCGGCTGGGACGCCGCCGCCCGGTGGCTGCGCTTCGACGGCCACCCGACCCGGATCTACGTGCGGACCACCGACGCCCAGGTGCTGGCGGTGCGCTCGGTGCTGGCCGCCACGGCCGACCCCGAGCATCCGGGCGACGTGCTGGTCAGCCGGCCCTCGGACGCGCTCGCCGCCAAACAGGCGGTGCAGCAGACCTTCAGCTCCCTGCTGCTCGGGCTGGCCGGAATCGCCCTGCTGGTCGGCGGCATCGGGGTGGCCAACACGATGTACATCTCGGTGCTGGAGCGGCGCCGCGAGATCGGGCTGCGCCGGGCGCTGGGCGCCAACCGGGGCCAGGTACGCATCCAGTTCGTGACCGAGTCGATCGTGCTGTCCGCGCTCGGCGGGGGAGCCGGGGTGCTGACCGGCGCGCTGGCCGTCGCCGGCTACGCCACCCTCCAGCACTGGCCGGTGACCATCCCGCCCGAGGCCGCCGGCGCCGGGCTCGGCGGAGCCCTGCTCATCGGCGTGCTGGCCGGGGTTTATCCGGCGGTGCGAGCCGCCCGGCTGAACCCCATCGAGTCCCTGTCCAGTGTCTGAGCGGCGGTTAGGAATCTGTCAGGTCGGGCCGAAAATCCGCTGCGAGACGGGCCGGCGGCCTATCATCGCCGCCATGTGTGCGAGGGTCCTGGTCGCCGACGACGATCCGCGGCACGCCGAGGGGATCCGCCGCTACCTCGTGGCCGCCGGTCACGAGACGATGGTGGTGCACGACGGGCGGGCGGCGCTCGACACCGCCCGCCGGGACCGGCCCGACCTGCTGGTCCTGGACGTGATGATGCCGGGACTGGACGGCTTCCAGGTGTGCCGCACCCTGCGGCAGGAATCCGACATACTGGTGTTGATGCTCACCGCGCGCGGCACCGAGAGTGATCTGCTGCTCGGGCTGGAGCTCGGCGCCGACGACTACCTGACCAAGCCGTTCAGTCCCCGCGAACTGGTGGCCCGCATCCGTACGCTGCTGCGGCGCGCATCCCGCGGCGAGCCCAGCGCGCCGGGCGTTCGGCGGATCGGGCGGATCGGCGTCGATCCGGTCGGGCACCAGGTGACCGTCGACGGCGAGCGGATCGAATGCACCCGGGGTGAGTTCGCGATCCTGGCCGCGATGGCCGAGCAGCCGGACCGGGTCTTCAGCCGGGCCCAGCTGCTGCACTACACGCGGGGCATCGACCGCAGCTCGACCGAGCGGACGATCGACGTGCACGTGATGAACCTGCGGCGCAAGATCGAGGCCGATCCGCGGCGGCCCGAGCAGCTGCTGACCGTGCACGGCGTGGGCTACAAACTGGCGTCCGGCCCGGCTCCGTTTCCCGCGGCGCCGTGAGCCACGACCGGGTGCCGGTGCGGCACAGTCTGGTGACCCGGCTGCTGGTCACCTCGGTGGTGATCGCCCTGGCCGCGATCTCGGCCACCGCCTGGCTCGCCGCGACCACCACCACCCGGGCCATCAACTACGAGCAGGGCGGCGCGGTCGCCGACGAGCGCGCCGTCTACGAGGCGCTGGTCGGCTACGCGGCCACCCACCATGACTGGTCCGGGGCGGCGACCCTGGTCCGCTCGCGGGCCGCCGAACTCGGGCGCCGCGTCACCCTGACCACCGACGACCACCAGGTCATCCTCGACTCGCAGACCGGGCCGGAGCTGCAGAACACCCGCCCGTCGGCGGTGGTCGACCCGCTCGACGTCGACCTCGGCCTGACCGGGGGCACCGAGCACATCGACGAGCGGGCGGTCGGCCCCTACATCCTGCCGACCGAGGACCGGTACGTGCTGAACGAGGTCGCCAAGCACGCGCTGACCTGCTTCAACAAGCTGGGCTACGACGGCGTCGTCAAGGTCGCGCCGACCGGTCGGCCGAGCGTTGTGCTCACCACCGTCCGGCCCCAGGCCGAGGCGCCGCTGACCCGGTCGGTGACCGACAGCTGCGAGTTCGAGCTCGACAGCCTGGTCAGCCCGGCCGAGAAGAAGGCCCTGGAGACTCTGACCGAGCTGACCGCCCGCTGCCTCGGCCTCGGCGACCGCGCCTCCCAGCTGCGCGTCACGCCGGGCTTCGCGGCCTACCTGGGCAGACGGCCGGTCGTCCGGACCGCGCACGAGACGGTCAAGCTGGAGTCGCCCTCGCTGCTCCGGCCGGCCGGGCCGGCCGGCGTCGTGCAGGGCTGCGTCGAATCGGGACGCCGGGCCCAGCTCCGGCCGTACGTGGCGCCCCGCGCGCTGCTGTTCGTCACCGCACCGGGCACCGGCCGCACCACGCTGAGCCTGTCCCGCGGCAGCATCCTGCGGATCGTCGCGGTCACCGGCGCGGTCGTGCTCGCCACCGTCGCGGTGACCGTGCTCGTCGGCCGGCGGCTGGTGCGGCCGCTGCGCAACCTCGCCAGCGCGGCCGAGTTGCACACGCCGGCCCCGGTGTCCACCCGCGACGAGATCGGCCGGCTGGCCCGCGCCCTGAACGACTCGGCCGAACGCCGGGAACGGGCCGAGGCGCAACGCCGCACGATGGTCAACGACGTGGCGCACGAGCTGCGTACCCCGCTCAGCAACATCCGCATCTGGCTGGAGGCGGCCCAGGACGACCTCGCCCCGACCGACGCCCAGCTGCTGGCGATGCTGCACGAGGAGGCACTGCTGCTGCAGCACATCATCGACGACCTCGGCGACCTGGCCGCGGCCGACGCGGGCACGCTGCGGATCGAACCGGAACCGACCCATCTGCGCGACGTCCTCACGCACGTGGTCGACAGCCACCGGGGCGGCGCCCGGGCGGCCGGGGTGCGGCTGGAGCTGGACGTGGTGGGCGATCCGGTGGCGCCGGTCGATCAGGTGCGGCTGCGGCAGGTGGTCGGCAACCTGGTCTCGAACGCGATTCGCCACACCGCGTCCGGCGGCTCGGTGACGGTCGGCGTGAACGGGACGACCATCACCGTACGCGACACCGGAAGCGGCATCGCCGCGGCCGACCTGCCGAAGGTCTTCGATCGGTTCTGGCGGGCCGACGAGTCTCGCAGCCGGGCGACCGGTGGCAGCGGGCTCGGCCTGGCCATCGCGCGGCAGCTCACCGAGGCGCACGGCGGCACGATCGAGGTGGAGAGCGAGCCGGGCCGGGGCACCACCTTCACGATTCGGCTGCCCGTTTAGTCGGCTGCCACTCCGGCCCCACCTCAACATATAACGCATGGGGCGGCTTGCGGCAAGACCCCTGTCATAGCGCAGAATCGTCCCCCGAAGCCACGACCTGCGAATATGGGGGATCTTCATGATCGAGCGGTACGTGTTGGATCTTCGCGAGGTCAGCGAGGCACAGGTCGCCATGGTCGGCGGCAAGGGCGCGCATCTGGGGGAGCTGTCGCGGATCGAGGGGGTGAGCGTGCCCGCCGGTTTCTGCCTGACGACCGCGGCCTTCCGCCGGGTCGTGGCGGAGGCGATCGACGATCAAGTTTCGCGCGTCGACCCCGACGACCGGGCGGCTGTCCGTGCGCTGAGCGCGGAGATCCGGCAGACGATCGAAGGCATTGCCATGCCCAGTGACCTGGCGGACGCGGTCACCGAGGCGCTCGCCCGGTCCGGCGATGAAGCGGCCTACGCCGTCCGGTCCAGCGCGACGGCCGAGGACACCCCGACCGCGTCGTTCGCCGGCCAGCAGGACACCTATCTCAACATCCGGGGCCCGGCGGCGATCCTCGAGCACATCAGCCGGTGCTGGGCGTCGCTGTTCACCGAGCGGGCCGTCATCTACCGGCTGCGCAACGGCTTCGACCACCGGACCGTCCAGATGGCCGTGGTCGTGCAGCGGATGGTGTTCCCGCACGCGTCCGGCATCCTGTTCACGGCCGACCCGGTCACCGCCAACCGCAAGGTGTCCACTGTGGATGCGGGGTTCGGGCTCGGCGAGGCGCTGGTCTCCGGACTCGTCAACCCGGACGTCTTCAAGGTGCGCGACGGCGAGATCGTCGCGCGCACGATCGCCGCGAAACAGCGCCGCGTCGAGGCCGCGCCGGGCAGCGGAACGCGGGTGGTGACGGTCGATCCGCAGCGGCAGCACCAGCCCGCGCTGACCGATGCCGAGGCCGTGGAGCTCGTGCGGCTCGGGCGGCGGATCGAAGCGCACTTCGCAAGCCCGCAGGACATCGAATGGTGCCTGACCGGCGACGGCTTCCAGATCGTGCAGAGCCGGCCGATCACCACGCTGTTCCCCGTCCCGGCGGCCCCCGACGGGCAGAACCGCGTCTACCTCTCGGTCGGCCACCAGCAGATGATGACCGACGCGATGAAGCCGCTCGGCGTCTCCATGTGGCAGCTGACCGCCATGGCACCGATGCTCGAGGCCGGCGGCCGGCTGTTCGTCGAGGCCACCGGGCGCCTGGCCGCACCGGCCGCCCGCGCCGGCTTCCTCGACATGGTGGGCCGGGGCGACCCGCTGTTCCGGGACGCGCTGGAAACCGTCATCGACCGCGGCTTCGTCGCGGAGATCCCGGACGCCGGTCCGGCGGCCGTGCCGGTGCCCGGAATGAACGCCCCGATCGAGACCGATCCGGCCATCGTGGCCGGGCTGATCGAGCGCAGCGAGGCGTCGGTCGCCGCCCTGCGACGCGACGTCGCGGAGAAGACCGGTCCGGCGCTGTTCGACTTCCTGCTGGAGGCGTTCGAGGAGCACAAGCGGATGCTCGGCGATCCGCTGAGCATGCAGGCGATCATGGCGGGGATGGGGGCCACCTGGTGGCTCAACGACCACCTCCAGGAATGGCTGGGCGAGAAGAACGCGGCCGACACCCTCACGTTGTCGGCTCCCCACAACATCACCTCCGAGATGGGACTGGCGCTGCTCGACGTCGCGGACGCCGTCCGGCCGCACCCGGAGGTCGTGGCGTTCCTGCGGGGCGTCCAGGACGACGACTTCCTGGACAAGCTGCCGGCCGAGCCGCGCGACGCCATCCAGGCCTACCTCGACCGGTACGGCATGCGCTGCGCCGGCGAGATCGACATCACCCGGCCGCGCTGGAGCGAACGCCCGGCCACGCTCGTGCCGCTGATCCTCGACAACGTCAAGCTCTTCGAGCCGGGCGCCGCGGCGCGGCGCTTCGAGCAGGGCCGGCAGGCGGCCGAACAGAAGCGGGAAGACGTGCTGGAACGCCTGCGGGCCCAGCCGGACGGTGCCCAGCGGGCCGACGAGACCGCACGGATGATCGACCGGCTGCGTACCTTCATCGGCTACCGGGAATATCCGAAGTACGCGATCATCAGCCGCTACTTCGTCTACAAGCAGGCCCTGCTGGCCGAAGCCGAACGGCTGGTGCGGGCGGGCGTGCTCGCCGAGAAGGAGGACATCTTCTATCTCACCTTCCAGGAACTGCACGACGTCGTACGCACCGGCCGCTCGGACGACCAGCTCATCCGGCGGCGCAAGGACGCGTTCCGGTCGTACCAGGCACTCACGCCGCCCCGGGTGCTGACGTCCGAGGGCGAGACGATCGCGGGGTCGTACCGGCGGGACGACGCGCCGGCCGGCGCCCTGGTCGGCCTGCCGGTCTCGGCCGGCACCGTCGAGGGCCGGGCCCGCGTCATCCTCGACATGGCCGACGCCGACCTCGAAGCGGGCGACATCCTGGTCACCGCGTTCACCGATCCCAGCTGGTCGCCGCTGTTCGTCGCGGTCGCCGGCCTGGTGACCGAGGTCGGCGGCCTGATGACCCACGGTGCGGTGATCGCCCGCGAGTACGGCCTGCCGGCCGTGGTCGGCGTGGCCGACGCGACCCGGCTGATCGCCGACGGACAGCGGATCCGGGTGCACGGAGCCGAGGGCTACGTCGAGGTCATTTCCACGAAGTCCGATTGTGTAAACTGACCGGATGACGGAGGCCGACCCGGAGCGCCCGCGCGGGCGTCGCGCCGAGATTCTCTCGCTGATGCGCGAGACCGGCTCGGCGATGAGCATCGTGGAGATCGCCGAGCGTCTGGACGTGCATCCCAACACGGTGCGCTTCCATCTCGAGACGCTCGTGAGCAGCGGTCAGGTCGCCCGGGTCGAGCTTCCGCCGAGCGGGCCCGGGCGGCCGCCCCAGCTGTTCCAGGCCCATCCGGGCATGGACCCGGCCGGCCCGCGCAACTATCAGTTTCTGGCCGCGGTGCTCGCCGAGAGCCTGGCCGACGGGCCCGAGCCGATCGAGCGGGCGACCGCGGCCGGCGAGGCCTGGGGGCGCCGGATGGCCGGTGAGCGCGGCCTTCCGGCCCGCCCGAGTCGCCCGCGGGCGGTGACGGCGCTGGTCGAGCTGCTCGATGAGGTGGGCTTCGCTCCCGAGGAGGCGCCGCCCGGTCGCCGGCGCGAGATCGGGCTGCGGCGCTGCCCGTTCCTCGAACTGGTCGACTCGCGTGAGGTCGTCTGCGCCATCCACCTCGGCGTGATGCGCGGGGCGATGGAGGCGGTCGACGCCCCGGTCACCGTCGACCGGCTGGAGCCGTTCCAGCGGCCGGACCGTTGCCTGGCTCACTTGGGCGCCCGCTAGTTTTTACAACTAATAGTTGTGTAAAGTCACTCGCCATGGCGTACGTGATAGGTGAACCCTGCGTCGACGTGCTCGACAAGGCCTGCGTCGACGAGTGTCCGGTCGACTGCATCTACGAGGGGGCCCGCAGCCTCTACATCCATCCCGACGAGTGCGTCGACTGCGGGGCGTGCGAGCCGGTCTGCCCGGTCGAGGCCATCTACTACGAGGACGACCTGCCGGCGACACTCATTCCGTACCGTGACGACAACGCCCGGTTCTTCGCCGACGTCCTGCCCGGTCGCGACACGCCGATCGGGTCGCCCGGTGGCGCCGAACGCTTCGGCCCGGCCGGGGTCGACGCCCCGCTGGTCGCCTCGTTGCCCCGGCGGACGCCGTGAACGGGGCGAGCCTGGACGCGCTGGTGGCCGAGAATGTCGCCGTGGCGCGGGCCGCGGAAGCCGGCCGGAGTTCCCACTTGTTGTTCCACCGCCGGTTCCGCCAGGTGCTGCTCGCCTTCGTGGCCGGGCGGGGCCTGCCCGCGCACGACAACCCCGGCTCGGCCACCCTGCAGGTGCTGTGCGGCCGGGTGCGGCTGACGGCGGCCGGCGAGAGCTGGGAGGGCATCGCCGGCGACCTGGTCGAGATCCCCGGGCAGCGGCACGACCTCGTCGCGGTCGAGGATTCCGCGATCCTCCTCACGGTGATTCCTTTTACACAATGACAGGTTGTATAAACTAGGCATGACCGATGTTGAGATCGACGTGCGCAGCATCCCCAAGCCGCAGAAGCACCCGGAGATCTTCCGTGCCTTCGGCGAGCTGGACGTGAACGCGAGCCTGGTGCTGGTAAACAACCACGACCCCCGGCACCTCCGCGACGAGTTCACCGCCGAATTCCCGGACGGGTTCGGATGGACCTATCTCGACCGGGGCCCGAAAGAATGGCGCATCCGCATCACCAAGCTCGCCTCCACGTCGCTGCCCCGCATCCTGGTCGACACCAACACGCTCACCGGCCAACTGCCGGACGTCTCCGGCGCCATCTGGAAACTCCAGATGACCGAGCGCGACCTGGACGCCAACGTCGTCAACCTGAGCGCGGGACAGACCATCGACCGGCACCAGGGCCCCGATCTGGACGTGCTGATCCACGTCCTCTACGGCGACGGCCGACTCCAGACCGAACGCGGCGAGATCGCCCTGGCCGCCGGAATGCTGGTCTGGCTGCCCAAGCGGTCACAGCGCGCGTTCGCCGCGGGCACATCCGGTCTGCAATACCTGTCGGTCCACCCGCGGCGCACCGGGCTGCTGCTCCAACTGGGCTGAGGATTCCGCGGCCATCGCCCCGGGCACGGCAGCGGATGCGGCGCTCAAGGGAGCGGCCGGCCGGTGACAGCTAGGCCGACATCAGGAGTATGCCGCCGGTGACCAGGGCGGCAACCTTGACGACCTCGGTGGCGACGTAGGCATAGTGGCTGCGCGAGCGGGGCGCCGACTCCCCGGCGAGCACGCGGTTCGAGCGGCGGCTCAGTGCCGGCCGGACGGCGGCCACCTGCACGATCAGGACGCCGACCGCAATGGCGCCGGCTGTGCGGGCGCCGGTGGTCACCGGGCCGGCGATGACCGCGACCAACCAGGCGGCGGCCAGCACCGCCTCGACCGTGTTGAGCGCCCGAAACACGAGCCGGCCGATCCCGACCCCGACGGCCAGGGTGACCCCGGGCGCCCGAAACTTCAGCGGCGCCTCGAGAAACGAGATCGCCAGCACCATGCCGAGCCAGACAAAGGTGACCGCGACGGCGGTCGAAGCAGCGGCGGTCATCGGGGGCCCTCCTCGCGTTTGCACAAATGCTACTTGTACAAATGGGGGAGGGGGCGGCACCCCCTCCCCCGGGGCGCAAACGCCTGGGCGGCCCGGCCGCGCGACTGCGGCACCCGGAACGTCGGCGCCCCGCCGGTCGTAATCCGCTGACAACAGCGGCAGTAATCCGCTGACAACAGCGGCAGTGGTGCGCCCGAGGAGCGGATGTCCACGCCGTCGCAGTGCGGGTGGAGACATTCACAGCTTTGTTACCGGCCCGAGGGCCGGCGGCGGCTGGCCCGGCGGCCCGAGCAGGCGGTTCGAGGCGTTCTGCTGGGCGAGCAGGCGCAGGGCGTCGAGGAGGGCCTCGCCGAGGACGGTCCCGATGACGACGCCCTCGACCATGCGGTCCGGGTCCTGCCGGGCGACCACGGCGGCGACCTCGCGGCCGGCGACGAGGGCGGCGGCTTCGGCGTACGTGTCGAGGAGCGAGAGCAGATCGTCCTGACCCAGGGCACGGAATACGCGTACGGCCTCGGCCGCCTGGTCGAGGGCCGGCGACCGGGGGTCGAACTGCCAGCCGAGCCGGTCGAGCAGGGCGGTCACGTCGTCGCGGGCGGCGCGGGTGGCCGGGTCGTCCGGGTCGGTCGGTGCGGCTCGGATCACCGCGTGCTGGGCCGTGCCGAGCAGCTCGATCGGTGAAGTGTCGTCCACGCCGACGGCGGCCAGGACCTCGCGGGCCTTCGCCACGGACAGGCGCCCGACGTCGATGAGGGCGCGGATCAGGCCCAGACGGCGTATGTGGGTCTCGGTGTAATCGGCCTGGTTGGCGGCCGTGGCCGCGCCCGGCGGCAGCAGCCCTTCCCGCAGATAGAACTTGATCGTCGGAATGCTGACCCCACTCCGCCGGCTCAGTTCCGCGATCCGCACGCCAACCCCCTTGCCTCGGCCGTCCTCGTGATGGATAGTAGCCCTATCCGCTACGGATAGCGGCACTATCCATTGGAGGAGATCATGGCCGGCATCGTCAAAGGCCGCATGACCGCCGACATCGAGGGGGACTTCGTCGTCTTCATGATCGGCATGCGCGTGAACAAGCCCTGGAAGCTGCACAAATGGCTGCCGGTCGCCCGGGCCATGGCTCCGATGCTGCGGATCCTGCACCAGCGCGAGGAACTCGGCCTGCTCGGCATGCATACCTGGGTCGGCCCGACCGGCCCGCTGCTGGTGCAGTACTGGCGCAGCCCCGAACACCTGAACCGCTTCGCCTCGGACAGTTCGCTGCCCCACCACGCCGCCTGGCGCGCCTTCAACCGCCGCGTCGGAACCGACGGCGACGTGGGCATCTGGCACGAGACCTACCGGGTCCACGCCGGCGACTACGAGGTCATCTACGGCAACATGCCCCGCTTCGGCCTGGCGCGGGCCGGCCAGCACCTGCCGGTGGCCCGCAAGGGGGAGTCGGCCGCCGAGCGCATGACCAAAATCTAGGGCCGCCTGTTCCTTCATCAAGGGCGGAATGTCCGGCTGACCGAGGATGGAACTGCCGTCGACCATCACGTCGCGCAGAAGCTGCCGCTTCCCGGTGACCGTGCCGAGGGCGACGTGCCCGGCTCTGCCGACGTAAGCAAACACTCGGTTCCCTACGGCGAGGTTTCGCAATGGCTTGGTGGAGAACGGGCCGCCTCCGGCCGACACGTCGTATCGGCTAGCCGGGTATTCGACGATGCGGTCGGACGCGGCGTCGAGTTCGGATGCGACGATGGTCAGCTGCTGGTCCGCGTTGAACGCGTCCGGGATGGCCTGTCCGAAGTGGTCCGCAAAGGCATCGTCGAGGCTGCCGCCGCCTCTTGCGGCGAAGATCTCCGATGCCGATGCGAACGTCACGCTTTGCCATCTCAACCGGCAAAGCCTTACCCCTTAAGGCGTCAGAACGTCGGCCTCCGACGCCCGTCTACTGCACGTAGCAGGCTTTGACCGTCCCCGGCGCGGGGTCGCCGAACACCGTGTTCGTGCACGGTGTGCTGCCGGTGAAGCTGCCGAAGTGGTACCGGCCGTTCGCCCCGAACGCGACCTCGTGGGTGCCCGCGAACGAACACGTGCCGTTCTCGGCCGCGCACGCGGTCCACGATGTGAAGGTCGGCGGCGGCGACAGCAGGTAGCAGGCCTTGGCCGTGTTCGGGGCCGGGTCGCCGAACACCGCGTTGTCGCACGCGGTTCCGCCGCTGCCCAGGGTGGCGAACTTGTAGCTTCCGCCGCCCCCGTAGGCGACGGTCATGAGCCCGCTGTACGAGCACGTCCCGTTCTCCGCCGCACACTGCGGCCATCCCGGCGAGGCCGTGCTCAGCACGTAACACCACTTCGCCACGTTGGGCGCCGGATCGCCGAAGGCCGCGTTGGCGCAGCCCACGTTGCCGCTCGTGGACAGGTAGTTGAACCGGGTGCCGGCGCCGTAGGCCACCACCGACGGGCCGGTGACCGGGCAGACCCCGTTCTCGGTCGCGCAGCGCGACCAGCTTCCGGGCAGTGACCGGTACGCGATCGCCGGCGCCGCCCCCGACGCGGTGTAGCCGACCGTGTAGTTTCCCGGCGCGACCCCGCGGAAGTAGACGTACTGGCCGTCGGTGTCCGCGCTCGCGATCCCGCTCGCCCCGGTGAACGCCGTCCCGTTCCAGGCGACCTGCCCGTTCACGGTCACCGTCCGGTCGCGGCCCCACGTCGGCACCGCGACCACCCCGGTCGATCCGGCGCCGGCCGACGAGTCGACCCGCATGGTGAAGTCGCCCGCGGTGTCGTGGTCGTAGCTGACGTGCAGCCCGTTGAGCGTGCCCTCGACGTGCGTCAGGTCGCCGGGATGCGGCACCACCTGATAGGCGACTCCACCCGGCGCGGTCGGGGAGATGCCGAGCACGCTCGTGGTCAGGGCACCGGTCGGGCCGGTCGACCAGCCGTGGGCGAGGCTGGTGAACGACGGCGCGTACGCGTTGAGCGTCCCGTCGGCGGCGTAGCCCTCCCAGAACGTGCTCGCGGTGCCGAGCGGCGAGTCGAGCATGTAGCCCCACTCGTCGCGGATCAGGTTGAGCGCGTTCACGTCGTCGCCGGCGGTGAAGTGGGCGTACAGCTCGAGCGAGCCGGCGAACGGCGAGATCTTGTTGCCGAATTCGGGTGCCTGCGCGCCGAGGCTGTTCCAGGCGCCCCGCAGCCGGGTCATCACCGAGGTGGCCTGCGCGGTCGAGGCGAGGCCGTACCACACGGCGAGGGAATTGCCGTCCTGCGGATAGGTCGAGCTGCCCGGGTTGTCCGTGTAGGCGCCGGCCGACGCGTTCCACAGGAGGTTGTTGACCGCCGTTTTCACGCTCGCCGCGGTGTTGTTGTAGGACGCGGCGAGCGAGCTGTCTCCCTCCGCCGTGGCGAGTTGGGCGCCGGTGGTGAGCGCGCGGTAGAGCAGCGCGTTGGCTTCGATGTTTTCACCGCCCTGGCCGCCGCGCGCCCAGTCGTTGGTGCCGCTCACGTTCAGCAGGTGGTTGCCGTCGATCTTCGCCGTGATGAAGTTGACGCCGCGCTGGTATTTGGCCCAGATCCCGTCCAGCCACGTCTTGTCGGCGGTGTCGAGGTAGTACGTGTGGGTGCCGATCAGCGTCCACAGGTGGTAGGTGTCGGAGCCGAAGAAGTTGAATTCGGGCCCGCCGTACGGCAGTTCGCCGCTCGGCTGCTGCGAGTTGTACATCGTGGTCAGTGAATTGCGGACCGCGAGCAGGTCGTCGGTGCTGGCGTACGCCGTGGTCGCCGAGACGCCCATGTCGCCCGGCCACACCGAGCGGTCCCGCTTCGCGCCGTCGACCAGAACCTCCGAGCCGACCCCGACCACAGCGTTGTTCTCCCAGCCGGACGACGGCGGAGGCCAGACCCGGCCCTGGTTCGGGTTGATCGTGTTGAGTTGCACGGTGTAGGCGCCCGCGTACCAGATCCGGTTGAGTTCGTCGTCGTTCGAGCAGAAGTAGTTCGGGTAGGCGGCCGGATTCGACGCTCCGGGCGCGGCCGTGAAATTGAGCGAGACGCCGTTGAGGTCGGCGTAACCGCCCGAGTTCAGGAACAGCGTCAGATAGCGGAATCCGCCCCGTTGCTTGTCGGCCGGGACGGTGTAACTGCCGCCGCCGGCCGGCACCGGGGCGAGGAGCGAACCGTCCGCGCCGCCGCCGCTGGAGGCGTCGCTGGCGTTGCCGACGAATTGGGCCGACTCGCTGAAGGCGAGACCGATCGATTGGCCGCTGTCACTGGCTCCGGCGAATCGCAGCGTGATGATTCCACCGACCTCCTTATGGAAGTCGAGGGTGACCGAGGAGCCGTTTCCGGTCAGCCGCGTGGTGCCGCCGGCCAGCACCGCCGACGCGTTGGCGACCGTTCCACTGGTCGCGTAAACCCCGGTCGGGGTCACGGTCCGAGAGGTCGGCGACAGGTTGTCGCCGGCGCAGGCATTGGTGTACGCGGGTGCCACGGCAGCCGGCGCCGGCCCACCGATCAGGGTCAGCGCGCCCGCGGGGAGCAGTGCGAAGGCGGCCGCGAGCAACCGTTGCTTGTAACGTTTCATCAAGAACACCTGGCCATCTTGGGGGAGTCTGGCGTGGAACGAAGCGGTTCATGAATCGTTTCATCGACGGAGATGAACCCGGGAAACCGTTACGGGAGTGTTGCCCCGCCCATTTGCGGATGTCAATAGATGTGGCCGTTCGGGCACGGGCCGGACAGCGAACGGGCAGCGCCGGCAGCCGACCGCAGTTGCTGATCAGCGTCGCCCGGCCAACGGAATCCAAGGCGGCAGTTCCGCTCTCTCCGTTGAGCGCCGTCGCGATGCGGTCGGTGGTCGCAGCTCCGGGTTCGACCTACCGGCCACCGCCGAGGTCGTTGCCGTGGGCGGTCCTGGGTTGTTCTGTCCATATGCGGCTAGCGGATGGTCCGCCGATGGCAGTAGGTGTGTACGAAGGCGGGGCTTTTGCTGGCGTAGGGCCTGGCGTAGGCCCCTTCATCGGTCAGGGTGCGCTGGGGGCGTGTCTTCTTCACCGTGACGCCGAGCTGGGTTCCGGTCGCGGTCCTAGCCGGGACTTGTAGCGGGATCCGTTGTCCGACCGGGCTCGGGATGCTCACGCCGTGGTCGCTGAATCCGGCGTGCGCCCGCCGGGTCTCTCCGGAGGCGTCTGCGCGGTGCGGTTGAGTTTGCTTGTGCCCGGCCGGCGGTGCGCCGGCCGCGCCACTGAGGATGGTGCGGAGTTTCTTGGCGTCGAGGTGGATCAGCTCGTCGGGTGCGGCGTGTTCCTAGCGGTGGACCGGTTCACCGGTGGCCCGGTCCAGGTGGCTCAGGCGGCCGACTTCGTTGCGGTGCAGGATGGCGTGGCAGGTCGAGGCGGCAAGGCTCAGCGGCCCGCCGGGAGCGGCCCGCCGGGAGCGGCCCGCCAGGGAGCGGCTAGCCGGGAGGAGCAGCCCGGGAGGAGCAAGCCCGGGATCGGGCAGGCGGGAGCGGCCAGCCGGGAGCCGATCCGGGCCGGGCCGTTTGCTGCGACGCGGCTGCAGGATCCGGCGTTCGACGGGCGCTGCTATGTGGTGCGGCTGGCTGGACCGGTCGGCCATTGCCGCGGGCCCTTCGCTGCGGTGGCGGTCGGGCCGCCGTTTCGCGGTGGTCACGGCTCGCTGGAGCCGGTCGGCGGCCCGGTGCGGCGGACAGCCGTCGTCAACGACGGACCGTGCCAGGCGCAGTCGGCCGCGTTCGGTCAACGAGGCGTAGGGCGTAGAGGATCTCGGGTGTGGTGTGGAACGTTCGGCAAGCTCCGCTTCACACTCGTTTCGGGAGCTCCGCGCTGTTGCGACGGGGCAGTCGGGCGGCGATGCCGGCCCCGGCGGAGCCCAGCGCGGCGGTGGCGGCCGGTATGAGCAGGAGCAGCATCATCGCCGTGCCGAGGTTGTCGTTGACGGCGTAGGTCGCCAGGTCGGGCAGGCCGCTGCCCGGAAAGTCGCGGAGCTGCCCGGGGTCGTAGGGCCGCCCGCGGTGAGCAGGGTGTCGCCCGCGTAGGCGAGGAAGACGACGAGCCCGGCGGCGAGTGCCGAGAACAGGGCGATCTGATGGCGGACGGCCGTGGTGCTCCTTCGCCGCGCGACGATCGCTCCGGCGGCGAGTGAGGCGATCGGGATCGCGGGCAGCAGGAAGTGGGCCACGGGGATCCCGGCGATGATCCAAACCGCGGCCAGGCCGAGGCCGCCGATCAGGCCGGGCCGGGCGACCGGGCCGCGGCGCGCGAGGGCGGCCGCGATCGCGGTGTATCCGGCGAGCACGGATGCGAAGATCGCCAGGACCGGCCAGGTGCCGGGAAGGGTGAGGATCGCCGGGTAATGCGTGAGGCCGTACGCGACGAGACCCGCGCAGGCCAGTGCCGTGGCGGCCATGAGCCGGGCGGCCAGCCCGGCGAAGTCCGCACGCCGGGAGGGGAGGAGGATCGCGGCGCCCGCGCAGCCGGCGGCGAAGCGCCACCGTTGGCGGCGGTTCCGCATCTCATGCAGTTCGCCGAACATCGCCTCGCCCCACGACGCCCGGTCGGCCGGCAGCGCCCTGACCGCCCAGCCGAGCAGTCTCGACGGGCCGTCGGTGATCTCGGTGGCCGGCCCGCGCCTGCCCCGGAGGCGGGCCGGACGGGCCACCCAGACCAGCAACACGACGACGGCCAGAACTAAGACGAGCGCGCTCATCACGCCTCACTCGGACGGGGCCGGGGGTTCGGCGCGGTGCGGGCGGGCCGGGTCGCGGGGAGCGCGGCCAGGTATTGCAGTCCGGCCGTGCTCAGCCGGTAAAGGTGGCGGGGTGGGCGGCCGTCGGGGCCGCGGTCCCACGTCGCCTCCAGCAGGCCGCGGTCGGCCAGGCGCACCAGGATCGGATAGAGCGACCCGGATTTCAGTCCGACTTCGGTACCCAGGTCGTAGCCATATCGCCAGCTCAGCGGGTCGGCCGCGAGGGCCCGCAGGACACTGATCGCTTGCGCCGATGGAGGTCGGTTGCGCTGCATGGCCGCTAACTCTACTCATGTAGCGTTAACCGTCAAGCTCGGCGGCGACGGCACGCGTCTCGTGCGTTCGGGCAGATACCGGAGTGCGGGCAGGTCGGAGCCTTGACGCACCCGGAACACCGAAGAAACACTTGTTAAACCTTAGTGAGAGCGCTCTCTCAGCGAGTTCCCCCACCGCGCGGCTCGAATCCCCTCTGCCCGAACCCCCTGTGCGACCGTGGGCAGCAAGAAGGAAGTAGGACAGCAGATGGCACTCATCCCTCGATGGCGTCGCCGCGGCTTGCTCGCGGCGCTGGTGCTGGTCGTGGTCGCCGGGCTCGGCGTGGCCGTCGCCGCCCAGAGCGAGGCCGCCGCGATCACCGGCAACACCATCGCCGGCCCGGGCGGCAAATGCGTCGACGTGAGCGGCGACGACACCGGCGTCAACGGCACCCCGGTGCAGCTCTGGGACTGCCAGGCCACCAGCGCCGACCAGCACTGGAGCTGGAGCGGCACCGCGCTGACCACCATCGGCCGCTGCCTGGACGTGACGAGCGGCGGAACCGTCAACGGCAGCCTGCTCCAGCTCTACGACTGCAACGGCACCGGTGCGCAGCAGTGGGTCCAGCAGGCGGACGGCTCGCTCCGGAACCCGCAGTCCGGCCGCTGCCTGGACGCGCCGGCCGGGGCGACCGCCAACGGCACCCGGCTGCAGATCTACGACTGCAACGGCACCGGCGCGCAGACGTTCACGGTCGGGACCGGGACGACGACCCCGCCGCCCACCGGCACCTGCCCGACCTACTCCGACACGCCGGACTTCGGGCCGAACGTGCACATCTATGACCACTCGATGTCCGACGCCGCGATCCAGTCCTCGCTGGACAGCATCTTCAACGCGCAGAAGGACACTAACTCGGCCCAGTTCGGCACCCGCCGGGACGCGGAGATCTTCAAGCCGAGCACCACGCCGTACAACGTCGGCGCGAACATCGGGTTCAACACCTCGATCCTCGGCGCCGGCCAGAACCCCGACGACGTACGCATCAACGGCGCCGTGACGGTGGACGCGTTCAACGCCAGTGACGCCGGCAACGCGACCCAGAACTTCTGGCGGTCGGCCGAGAACCTGTCGATCAACACCCTCGGTGGCACCGACCGCTGGGCGGTCGCCCAGGCCGCGCCGTTCCGCCGCATCCACGTGATCGGCGGCCTCAACCTCTACCCGGCCAGCTACGGCTGGGCGAGCGGCGGCTACATCTCCGACTCCAAGGTCGACGGCAACACCGAGTCGGCGTCGCAGCAGCAGTGGTACACCAAGGACAGCACGCTCGGCTCGTGGAGCGGCTCGAACTGGAACATGGTGTTCTCGGGCACGAACGGCGCTCCGGCCACCAACTTCAACACCGCCGCGGCGGGTCCCCGCTACACGACGCTGGCCACCACGCCGGTGTCCCGCGACGTGCCCTACCTCTACATCGACTCGGCCGGCAAATACCGGGTGTTCCTGCCCTCGCTGCGCACCAACGCGAGCGGCCCGAGCTGGGCCGGCGGCAGCACCCCGGGCTCCTCGCTGCCGATGAGCAACTTCTACGTCGCTCACGCCGGTGACTCGGCGGCGACGATCAACACCGCCCTGGCCAACGGGTGCAACATCTTCTTCACCCCGGGCATCTACCACGTCAACCAGACCCTGCACGTGACCAAGGCCAACACGGTCATCCTCGGGATCGGGTACCCGACGATCATTCCCGACAACGGCGTCAACGCGATGGATGTGGCCGACGTGGACGGCGTACGCCTGAAGGGTCTGCTCTTCGACGCCGGAACCACCAACAGCGACACGCTGCTGAAGGTCGGACTCGCCAAGTCGGGCGTGTCGCACGCGGCCAACCCGGCCACGGTGCAGGACGTGTTCTTCCGGATCGGCGGCATGGTGGCCGGCAAGGCGACCAACAGCCTGGTCGTCAACGCCAACAACACGATCGTCGACCACACCTGGGCGTGGCGGGCCGACCACGGCAGCGGGATCGGCTGGACGTCGAACACCGCTGACAACGGCCTGACCGTCAACGGTGACAACGTGCTCGCGACCGGCCTGTTCGTCGAGCACTACCAGAAGAACGAGGTCGTCTGGAACGGCGCCAACGGCAAGATCGTGTTCTTCCAGAACGAGATGCCGTACGACCCGCCGAACCAGGCCGCCTGGATGAACGGCTCCCAGCAGGGTTACCCAGCGATCAAGGTGGCGTCCGGGGTCACCACGTTCGAGGCGTGGGGGCTCGGCAGCTACTGCTTCTTCAACGTCAACAACTCGGTGGCGTCGGCCCACGCGTTCGAGGTGCCCGCGGTCGCCGGAGTGAAGTTCCACGACATGGCGGTCGTCTCCCTCGGCGGGGTCGGCACCATTTCGCACATCATCAACAACACCGGCGCCGCGGCGGACCCGGCGAACAACAACTCGTACCTGGTCAGCTTCCCGTAAGAACCGGCGCGACCCTCTTGCCATTCATCACCCGGATGAATGGCAAGAGGGAGTGCTGAGGGGGTCAGACGCGACGGCGGCGGCCGACGCCGGCCACCAGGGCGACGCCGACGGCGGCGAGGATGACCTGGATGATGTGCTCGATCCAGTTGATGCCGCTCGTGTGGGCCACACCGATGGCCGAGGCGATCAGGAAGCCGATGAACGCCGCCACGATGCCGATGACGATGGTCCAGAGGAGGCCGATGCTCTGGCGGCCGGGCACGACGAGCCGTCCGAGTGCGCCGATGATCAGGCCGATGAGGATGGTCCAGATGATGACGGCGACAGTGATGTGCATGATGACCTTCAGGGTGTGCGGGGTGTCGAGGACGCCGAACTAGTGCCCCGGCCCGCCCTTGCTCGAAACCTTCACGGTCGTCGCACCCGGGGCGGCAGCTGACAGATCCGTGACAGTTGGCTGCTTGCCGGCCGGGTACCCGCGTGCCGGACCGTGGTGGGCGAGCGCCGGCGCCCTGCTCATGGGGCTTGCGGTGGTCCTCGCCGTCGCCGGGTGGCGGCCCTGGCTCCGCTGCCGTCCGGCTCGGTGACAACTGCCGCGACGAGCGCCGGTGAGCTCCAATGGAGCTGGGCCCACCGGCCCAGCTCTAGCGGAGCTGGGCCGGTGCCCGGGCAGCGGTGGATGGGATCGACGATGCGTGTCTACTACCAGGATTCCGAAATCTCGATCACGCCGTCGGGATTCCGGGGCGGTGAGCGGGCGTACTCCCTGCGCGACATCGAACGGGCCTGGCGCGTACGCCGCCGGTCCGTGGGGAGCAAGGTGCGGAGCGCGGCTCTGGTGATCGCCCTCGTCATCCTGGTGCAGGTCGTGCTGGTCGTGGTCGGACGCTGGGCGCTGGGGCTGGCCGGTGGGGGCACGGTGCTCGTCGTGGCGGTGGTGCTGTTCATCCGCTGGATGATCCATCTGGCGGCCGGCGCGCCGGCTCTCAACGCGGTGGAGGATCTCCGCCGCTACGGCTCGCGCCTGGAGCTGTGGGCGGTCGTCGGTGGGGGCGAGGTGCTGCTGCTCAGCACCGACGACGCGATCCGGCACGGCCAGGTCTGCCGGGCGCTGGCTCGCGCGCTCGCCGATCAGCGAGCCGCCCGGCGCGCCTGGCAGAACCGAAGCCGGGAAATGTAGACCAGCCGCTCGACCGGCTATGAACTGGGCCATCGATCGCGGTGGACCGCCGCCTGCCAGGGGCGGCGCCGCCGCCAGCCGTGCTGTTCGAGGTCGGGGATCGAGTTGAGGTGGCTGACCGGGCCCAGGCAGAGCCACGCCACCGGCCGCACCCGCGCGGGCAGATGGAGCAGCCGCTGGACGAACGGCTCGCGGTAGAACGACACCCAGCCGACGCCCAGGCCTTCGGCGGTGGCGGCCAGCCACAGGTTCTGGATGGCCAGGCAGACCGAATAGAGGCCGGCGTCGGCGATGGCGTGGCGGCCGAGCACGGCCGGGCTGCCGCGGTCCGGGTCGTAGGTGACGGCGATCGACAGCGACGACTCCAGGACGCCGTCGATCTTGATGCGGGCGAACCGGGAGGCGTCGTCGCCGGTCAGGCCGGCGGCGAAGGTGTCCCGCTCGTCCTGGACGTGGCGGTGAAAGGCGGCCCGCAGCCCCGGGTCCTCGACCAGGATGAAGTCCCAGGGCTGGGTCAGGCCGACGCTGGGTGCGGCGTGGGCGGCGGCCAGCACACGCTCGAGGGCGTCTCCGGGAACCGGGGCGCCGGTGAACTGGCCGCGTACGTCACGTCGGCGATGGATGGCGTCGTACAGATACATGGGCAGGCTCCCGCTGCGTAAGAGGCCGCGAGGCCGGTCTTCGGACTCCCGGATCGTCACCTGACCGCCCGCCTTCCCAGCCTTGCGGCCAGTGGCTGCGCCGAAGCGCGTGGACGGAGGCTCCCCGGTCACCGCGGCGGGCCCGTGCCGGATTCACACCGGCTTCCCGATTCTCCCCGCCCGAGAGCGGGGCACCTCGCTGACAATTCGTGCCACCCGGGACTCTACGTGTACAGGTTGAGCTCCGCGATCGACCACCACGACGACGCCGAGCCGGTCTGCGTGATGCGCACGTAACGGGCGGTCTGGCTGCCGAGCGCCGCGGTCACCACGGCCGCGGTGCCGGTGCCCGTGCCGACCGTGCGCCAGGTGCTGTTGTCACTCGACACGTCGATGCGGTAGCCGCGGGCGTAGTCGGCGGTGCTGCCGGCCGAATCCATCACGAGCTTGCTGAACGTCCGGGCGGCGCCCAGGTCGAGCGTGACCGTGTTGCCGTCGGCCATCGGCGTTCCCGAACTCCAGCGGGTGCCGGCGTCGCCGTCCAACATCCGGGCCGGCACATCGGTGGAACTCGACGGCGATGCCGTCGCGGTCCATCCCGTACGGCTGAGCGCCGCCGAGCCCGACGAACCGACCGTGACCGAGCCGGTGAGCCGGATGTCGCGCGACGAGGCGCCGACCATGACCTGGTTGGTGCCGCCCGCGCTGGCCCAGCCACCGCTCCAGTACTGGAAACTGCGCGGGTCGAGGGTCACGGTGACCCGCTGGGTCTGGCCCGGGTTGAGCTTCACCTTGGCGAAGCCGCGCAGGTTCTTGGGCGGCTCGCCGGTGGAGGCGGGCTGTCCGATGTAGACCTGGGGCACCTCGGCCCCGGCCCGTGCGCCGGTGTTGGTGACATCGAACGAGACGGCGACGTTGCCGGCCGCGTCCGGGGCGGCGACGGTCAGGTTCGCGTACGAGAAAGAGGTGTAGGAAAGGCCGAAGCCGAACGGAAAGGCCGGGGTTTTGTTCTGCTGGTCATACCAGCGGTAACCGACGCCGATGCCCTCGGAGTACTGCACGGTGTTGTTCTGTCCCGGCCATTGGGCGGTGGTGTGCGCGGGCACGTCGGCCAGCGAGGCCGGGAAGGTGACGGGCAGTTTGCCGGACGGGTCGACGTCGCCGAAGAGCAGCGAGGCCAGGGCGTTGCCGTATTCCTGGCCCGGGTACCAGCTCTCGATGATGCCGCGCACCGAGCCGGCCCACGGCATCGTGACCGCCGATCCGCTGTTCACCACCACAACCGTGTTCGGGTTGGCCGCCGCCACGTCGGTCACCAGCTGGTTCTGGTCGGCGGGCAGGTTGATGTCGGACAGGTCGCTGCCCTCGGACTCGAATTTGCTCACGAACACCACCGCCAGATCGGCGGCCCGGGCGGCCGCCACCGCCTGGTCGTGCCCGTTCGTGCTCGGCGGCGTCCATTTCTGGCCGGCCGAGCCGTTGCAGGTGCTGATCTGCAACTGGGTGCTGTTGGCCGATCCCGGGGCGGTCAGGCACTTGCCGGACCCGGTGTTGACCAGGGTTCCGCCGGTGGCGGTCCACTTCTGCGCCGCGCTGCCGTTGCAGTCGTACAGCTGGATCTTGGTGCCGTCGGTGGTGCCGGCTCCGACCACGTCCATGCACTTGCCGAGTGCACGCAGGCTGCCGTCCGCGGCGGCGGTCCACGACTGCGCGTTGGAGCCGTTGCAGTCGTAGAGCTGAATCGCGGTGCCGTTGGTGTTGTTGGCCGCCGCCACGTCGATGCACTTGCCGGCGAGCCCGGTGATGCCCGCGCTCGCGGTGCCGGGGGAGTTGGTGACGGTGATGCCGCTGCCGGCCCGGTTCACGATGCCCTGGTAGGGGCTGACCGTGGCGGACGCGTTCACGCTCGCGCTGCCGCCGCCCTGATAGAGCGGCGCGCCGACCACGGCGATGGATTTCGTGGTCGCCGGCACCGGCAGGACGGAGTTGGCGTTCTTGAGCAGGACGCTGCCTTCGGCCGCGACCTGCCGGGCCAGCGCGGTGTGTGCGGCCGAGGTGACGGTCGCGGCCATCGTTCCGGTTTGCGTACGGTCGAAGAGTCCCGCCGCGAACATGGAGGTGAGGATGCGCCGCACGTGGTCGTCGATGGTGGCCTGGGAGACCTGGCCGTTGGCGACCGCCGTGGTCAGGGCATTGCCGAAGTAGGTGCTGCCCGGCATCTCCATGTCGAGCCCGTTGTTGGCCGACGCGACCGTGGAGTGGGTGCCGCCCCAGTCCGAGGTGATGAAGCCGCCGAAGCCCCATTCGCCCTTGAGGATCTGGTTCTGCAGCGGCCCGTTCTCGCAGGCGAACGGCCCGTTGATGGCCGAGTACGAGCACATCACCGAGTCGGCGCCGCCCTGCTTCACCGAGGTCTCGAACGCGGGCAGGTAGATCTCCCGCTCGGCCCGGTCGGAGACGATCGCGTTGTCGGCCGAGCTGTTGCGGTTGGTCTCCTGGTTGTAGACCGCGTAGTGCTTGACTTGCGCCATCGGCCCGGCACTCTGGATGCCCTGGATGTCGGCCGCGCCCATCTGCCCGGCCAGGTAGGGGTCCTCACCGAGGGACTCGAACGCCCGGCCCCAGCGGGGGTCGCGGACGATGTTGATGGTGGGCGCGAGCACGACGTTGGTGCCCTTGCCCCACTGCTCGGCGCCGAGCGTGCTGCCGTACTGCTTCATCAGCGCGGTGTCCCAGCTCGCCGCGCCGGCAACCGGGGCGGCCAGCTGGGTGACGCCGGTGGCGCCGTCGCCGACCCCGACCGGGCCGTCCTGCAGGCGCAGCGCGGGGATGCCGAGGCGGGTGTTGGCCGGGACGCAGCCGGCGTAGCCGCAGGAACCGCCGCCGTGCATCATGGTCAGCTTCTCGGCCTGGGTCATGGCCGCGAGCAGCAGGTTGGCCCGGTCGACCGGGGCCAGCGCGGTGTTCATCCACGGCTGGTCGGCGGCGCGGGCGGGGGACGCGGAGAGGGCGGTGGCCGCCAGGACGGCGGCAGCGATCGCCGCGAGACGTTTTCGAAGCATGGGGAACTCCGGGGGATCGGGGCGGTGCGTCGACGGGGAAATCGACGGTCATCAAGTGGGGAAATCCCAGCATGACTTCTTTTACGCCCCGATGGAAGCGGCGGCGGTTCCGGGACTGCGACGAAGAACTCCATCGGCCGGATGTTCAGGTGACCGTTCCGCGCGGCAAGATGACCATAGATGCCCTCCGGAGAGGGCCCCGCACGAGGCGGTAGGCGATGGCCAGCACACCGACGATGACCGGCACGACGGCCGGCATAGAGCTCAAGGGCATCGAGATCGTCACCGAGCAGGAGCGGTCCGGAACGCCGCGGTCGCTGTTCTGGCCCTGGTTCGCGTCGAACATCTCGGTGCTCGGCGTCAGCTACGGCGCGTTCACGCTCGGCTTCGGCATCTCGTTCGCGCAGGCCCTGATCGCCGGGGTGGTGGGCGTCGTGGTGTCGTTCGCGCTGTGCGGCGTGATCGCACTGGCCGGCAAGCGGGGCTCGGCGCCGACCATGGTGCTCTCGCGGGCCGCCTTCGGGGTCAACGGCAACCGCCTCACCGCCGGGCTGTCCTGGCTGCTCACGGTGGGCTGGGAGACCGTCCTGGTGATCCTGGCGACGCTCGCCACCGCGACCGTCTTCTCCCGGCTGGGCTGGGGCGGCGGCACCGCCACCAAGGTCATCGCGCTGATCGTGGTCTCGGTGGTCACCGTGCTGGCCGGGGTGGCCGGCTTCGCCGCGGTCATGCGCCTGCAGACGGTCATCACGGTGGTGACCGCGATCCTCACGGTCGTCTACATCGTGCTCGCGGCCGGGCACATCCACTGGTCGGCGGTGTCGGCTCTGCCCTCCGGGTCGGCTCAGCAGGTGATCGGCGCGCTGGTCTTCCTGATGACCGGCTTCGGGCTGGGCTGGGTCAACGCGGCCGCGGACTACTCGCGCTATCTGCCGCGTACGGCATCCGGCCGGGGCGTTTTCGCCTGGACGACCTTCGGGGCCGCGCTCGGACCGGTGGTCCTGCTGATTTTCGGGCTGCTGCTGGCCGGCTCGTCGAAGGACCTGTCCGACGCGGTCGGCGCCGACCCCATCGGGGCCCTGACCACGATCCTGCCGACCTGGTTCCTGGTGCCGTTCGCGATCGCCGCCGTGCTCGGGCTGATCGGCGGCGCGGTGCTCGACATCTACTCCTCCGGGCTCGCCCTGCTCACCGCCGGCGTCCGCATTCCGCGCTACCTGGCCGCCGGCGTCGACGGGATCATTATGATCGCGGGAACGATCTACGTGGTCTTCTTCGGCACCAGCTTCATCGGCGAGTTCCAGGGCTTCCTGATCACCCTCGGCGTGCCGATCGCGGCCTGGTGCGGCGTGATGCTGGCCGACGTGGCCCTGCGCCGCCGCGACTACGCGGAGGACGAGTTGTTCGATCCGCGCGGCCGCTACGGCAGCGTGCGCCCGCTGCCCCTGGCGCTGGTCATCGTCGGCACGGCGATCGGCTGGGGTCTGGTCACCAACACGTTCGCGGGCTGGCTCGACTGGCAGGGCTACCTGCTCGGGCCGTTCGGGCTCGGCGGCAAGGACGGCGCGTGGGCCTTCGCCGGGCTCGGCATTCTCGTCGCCCTGGTGATCGGGCTGCTGGGCACGCTCATCGGCAGCGCCGGCCGGATCCGCCGGGAGGAGGCCCGGCTTTCCGGCGCGGCGTGACCGGTCCGCGAGGTCACCGGTGGGTGCGCCGCAACGGTGGTCGAGGAAGAACCGCCAGGCGAGCACGCCCGCGAAGCCGCCGCCGTTCGACTTGCCGGACACGTAGACGCGGGCGGGGTCGACGCACAGTTGGCGCTGGAGCTGGTTGAGGATGTCGCTGGTGAACAGCACGTCGTCGGCGCCGGATGAATAGGGCGCGCCCTGGAACGAGGGCTCGCCGTCGGTGCCGATCGTGCCCTGCGGATAGGCGACGATCGCGTCCCGCCGGTCCATCTGGGTGAGCTCTTCCTGGTACTCGCTGGTGCGGGTACGCCCGTGGAAGGAGAGCTCCTTCCCCGCCCGCCCAGGCGGCCGGTGCGGGGCCGGTGAGCAGCAGCAGTCCGGAGACGGCCGCGAGCAGGAGCTTTTGTCCGACCATGGGGATGGGTCTCCTCTCGTCTCGCTGGCGACGAGATCGCCGAGACCCGGCGGCGGGGTGCCGCCGGGCCTTGCCCATCACTGTGTGCCGGATTCAATCGACGGTTATCGTTGTGTTCATTCTGTCCCCGGCTCGGCCGGTTCGGTCCCGGCTCAGCCGGCGAAGTTGGTGTCCAGCCAGCTGCCCAGGTAGTTGAAGGTCTCGCCGACGGTGTCGCCGAACTCGCCCGGGGTGGTGGCGCAGGCGGTGCACGGGGTGAAGCCGTGCGAGGCGCCCTCGACGAAGACCAGCTTCTTGTTCGTGGTGCCGACCGCGTTCTGGAAGTACATCTCCGAGGGCACCAGCCAGTAGTGGCCGGTCATCGACATGATCAGCAGCGGCGAGCGGATGCCGCGGACGTTGGCGACCGTGGCCGTGTTGGTCGACGCCCAGTCGATGCCGCTGATCGAGTCGGCGGTCACCTTCAGGGCGGGCGCCCGGACCGCGGCGATCGAGAGGAACGAGTTCGCGCTGAAGTCGCCCTTCGAGCGGTCCCAGGCGTTGTTGCCGGCCTGGTCGGCCGACGGCACCCGCACCGAGTCGACGACCTGCGGGGCGCTGCCGTCCGGGTGCTGCGGCGAGATCAGCGGGTACGCGCCCTTGGTGTGGGCGATCAGCGCGGTGTCGGCCTCCCAGATGCGGGCGCTGTCCCGGCCGACCGGCATGGGGGCGTCGTCGGTGTACTGCCCGTTGCCGCGGGCGATCTGCTTCCGCAGCGCCTGGGCCTGGGTGACGAGCTTCGCCTCCCGCTTGCCCTGGGCGGACAGGTAGCGGTTGATGAACGCCGGGCTGTAGGCCGAGTCGCCGTTCGGCTGGTAGCCGTTGGCCGCGCTGAACATGTCGTTCGCCTCGTTGCGGACCCGCAGGTTGTTCTCGTTGGTGACCGAGGCGTCGAGCGCGGTCAGGTCGGAGAACGCGATGCCCGGGATGGCGTCGAGCAGGGCCACGCCGTCGGCCGCGGGCAGGCCGGCCAGGTCGTCGCCGCAGGGGTCGAGACGGGCCGGGTCCTGGCAGGCGACGAGGCCGTTCTGGGCGACGTTCTCGTAGTAGGACATGATGGCGCCGCCGCCGCTCCAGCCGACCAGCACGACCTTCTTCACGGTCGGCAGCGACCGCAGGTAGGTCACGCTGCCGCCGACGTCCTTGGCCAGGTCGTCCCAGTTCGCGGCGGCCTGGTCGGCGTACTGGCTCTTGACGCAGAGCACGGTGAAGCCGCGCTGCGCCAGCTGCACGCAGGGCACGCTGCCGATGAAGTCGTTGTTCTCGTGGGTCAGGAAGAGCCCGATCGACTGGTTCGCGCCGGGCTTCACCGGCTGGTAGAGCGCGCCGATGGCCTGGGCGGGGCCGATCAGCACGGTCGAGGTCGTGTAGGAGCCGGGGGCCGCTGCCGGGGTGCCGGCCTTTCCGGTCGTCGCGGGGAGCGCGACCGAGCCGATCAGGACCAGGGCTGCCGCCCCGATCTTGAGTCTGGACAAGTGCATGTCAATGCCTCGCTGTCGTCGAGGGAGATCACTCGTGCGCACGACGTGACGAGACCCTAACGCTATGATGGTCTGACCATTAGGTCAATAGGGGTCTATGGCCGGCCCGACGGGGGATCCAGATGGACGCTCCAGGGTGAGCGGCCCGAACCGTCCGCGACTTCGAGTGATCGGCTGAGGCGGCGGGCGACCAGGCTGTGGGGCAGTCGTTCGCCGAGCACGATCCGGGCCGCACGGGTACGCCCCGCGGCGAGGAGCCGCTGCGCCCGATCCAGAACGAGCATGGCCGGTTCGTCGTGGGCGAGCGCCGAATCGAAGTAGGCCACCCGCAGGCGTGCGTCGTCGAAGACGACGGCGGCGGTCACACCCGGAACCGCGGGAAGCTGGAGCCGATGCTCGCCGAATCGGAGTTCGAGAACGGTCGTGAGCGGCCCGGTGGGAAACCGTGGGGCCGAGCTGGGTGACCGGAAGACCGCCTCGATGAAGCCATCGGTCTGATGGGCCAGCACCTGCGATGGCTCCGGTCCGCGGACGAGGCAGACGAACTCGTCCGGGTCGACGTCGCCGGTCGAATCACTGGCCAACCGGGCGGCCGCCCCGGCCCAGGACGCCGCGGCCGGGCGGTCGGACGGGTGGGGCAGGGTCAGGTGCAACTCGGTCTCGTAGTCCGCCATGACGTCCAGCGGTTCCCACCGTTCACGGCCGTTGGCGTCGGTGACCAGCACCAGGTACTGACCCTCGGTGAGATCACCGGACAGTGGCGGAAGACCGGCCAGGACCGGCCGGCCGGGAACCGTCCGCACCTCGATCGCGGCCATCGGATCGTCCGCGGTCACCGCCACGATGCCCACGCCGGGCCGGGCTCCCCGCGTCGGATCATCGAAATGCCGGAGAAACCGGCTCCGCGCCCGGAGAGGGAGCATGACGTGCCGGTCGGCGTAGACGTCGACGGCCACGCGGCCCCAGTCGTCGCCGTGGGTTGCTTTCACCACCTGGCGGCGGGGCGGGACGGTGAACCTCGCCGGGGTGGGACCAGGCTGGGTGAACCGAACGGCGTCCGGCTCGGCCGGATCCCAGTGGCTCACCTCGACCAGCAGGTCGGCCGAGGCGGCGCTCGGAGCCGGGTCGACGTCGACGGTCAGGCGCACCGGGCCGAAGTGGCCCTCCGGGAAGCGGGCCAGGACCGGGTCGCGGGCGGCGCCCTCGTCGTGGGGGTCCTGGTCGCGCAGGCGGGCGTTCACGTACGCGACGAGGCTCGACCAGGTCACGACGTACGGTAGGAAGCTGTCCTCGAGGTAGCGCTTCGCGGAATCGCGGCCGGCCAGGCCGTCGAGCAGAGCGGCCGTGAGGCCGCCGCCGCGAGCCCGCCCGCCCGGCTGGGTGGCCTGCAACAGGTAAAGGCCGGGCGTGCGCCGGCCGGCGGTCAGCGGGTCGCGCCCGATGCCGCCGACCTGGAACGGCTCGCGGAAAGGAAAGTTCCGGCAGGCGTCGAGGACGACCACCACCTCACGGAACCGGGACAGCCGCAGTCGGCGCAGCAGATCGTCGACGCCGACGGTGCCCGCGGACGGATCGGCGCCGACGAAGTCGGTGAAGGCCAGCACGTCGGTGGCCAGCGCCGGGTTGAGCGGGTCGGTCCGGCCGCCGTGCCCGGCGAAATAGACGTAGAGCCGGTCCGATTCCACATCGGTGCGCGCGACGAGCCGGCCGATCTCGGCCGCGAATCGCGATCGTCCGGGCGAGAGCAGCAGGGCCGAGTTCTCGGCCGGCACGCCGCCCGCACCGGTCAGCCACGCGTGCATCGCGCGGGCGTCGCCGACCGCGCCGGTGAGGTCGCCGTCGGGGACGTGGGGATAGGCGTCGCAGCCGACGACCAGGGCGTGTGCGGCCATGTTCAGGCCAGCCGGAACTCGTCGCCGGTGAGGAAGGAGTAGGTGTCGTCCTCGTCGCCCAGGCCGCGGATCTCGCCCGCCGCGTGCATCTGCTCATTGATCCAGATCCGGTCGGGGGCCAGGTTGAGCCGGGCCGCCTTGGCCGCGACGGTCAGCGTGGTCTTGCCGGTGAAGGTCATGCGCGACGAACGGTGGCTCTCGACGGTGACCGCGACGTCGCCGCCGACCATCGCCTGGATCGCCGGGATGTCGACGTCGACGCCCTTCGTGCCGTCGCGGACGAACTCGACCTCGAGGGCCCGCGCCCGCAGCGCCCCGACCACCACATAGATCCGGCCCGCGGCCAGCAGGTCGGCGGCGTTGTGCAGGTCGGGCCGGAGGTCGGCCAGAAAGAGCCGGCGGTCGAGCGAGGCCAGGTCGACCCGGTCCGACACCACTTTGGTGTACGAGTAGCGCACGCCGGTCACGTTCTCGCTCTGCACGCTGATTCCCGCGTCGCCGCCCAGGGCCTGGATCAGCGACGAGACCACGTTGAGCCCGAGGCCCAGTTTCGCGGTCGACCCGGTCGCGCCGGAGGTGTCGACCACCGGCTGATCACGATAGACACGCGCCTCGGCCGGCATCGCGAGCACCTCGTCGAGCCGGCTGTAGCGGTCGAGCGACCCGTCCCGGGCGCGGGTGAGCACATCGAACACCTGAACGTCGTGGGTGGGCATCGCGACCGGCAGGTAGTGGCGATCGGGCAGGAACGAGCGTGCGGCGTGCCGGAACATGGAGGGAACCTTCCCCGTGTCCGTCAGATCGTGTCAAGACGACCATCCGGGGGAGGCACCACCGATGCGCAGGGCACTCCTGATCGGAGCACAGACGTACGGGCTGCGGGGGGTCGAGCCGGACGTCGCCGCGATGGCGGCCGCCCTCGGCCCGCTGGGCTTCACCGTGTGCCGCCGCATCGGCCCGGAGGCCACCCGCCGGGGGATCCTCGACGCGTACCGCCGGCTGATCGACGAGACGGGCCCGGGCGACAGCGCCCTGGTCTATTTCTCGGGCCACGGCGGCTTCGTCGAGCCCGGCCCCGGCGAGGCGCCCCGGCCGGGCGACAACCGCCGTCAGTTCATCGTGCCGACCGACTTCGAGGAGTCGGCGCCGGGCGACTTCCGGGGCGTCGGCGCGGTCGAGTTGTCGGCCCTGCTGGCCGAGCTCACCACGAAGACCGGGAACGCCGCGGTGATCCTCGACTGCTGCCACGCCGCGGTGATGTCGCGGGGCGACCTGGGCCAGGCCCGGGTGCGGCAGATCGGCGCGGTGCGGGCCGACCTGGACGATCTACGCCGCCAGGCGCTGGCCGACGGCCTGCGCCTGGATCTGGTGCGGCGCGAGGGCAACGAGACGGCGGTCCGGCTGGTCGCGTGCGCCCAGGAGGAGGCGGCGCACGAGATCCGCCGCGGTGACGGGTCACCGGTTCACAACGGCGTGCTGACGCTGGCGCTGGCGCAGGCCCTGGGCGAGGCGGCCGGCCGGCGGGTGACGTGGTCACGGCTGTTCGGCCGGGTGCAGCACCTGATGCGGATGCTGCTGCCGCATCAGCGCCCGACCATCGAAGGACCGTCGCGGCGGCTGCTGTTCGAGACCGGGACCGAGGATTCGGCCGACTGGCTCTATGTCACCGACACCGGGGACGAGCGGGCGAGCCTGGCCGGCGCGCTGCTGCTCGGGGTCCAGCCGGGCGACGAGTTCGCGATCCGCTCCGGCTCCGGAGACGCCGTCGCCACGCTGCGGATCGATCGGATCGACCCGCGGGCGGCGTCGGGCCCGCTCATCTTCGACGGGCTTCCGGAGCCGCTGCCGGCCGACGCCCGGGCCTACCGCACCCGGGGCATGGCCGCGCGCATCCCGGTGCGCCTGCCGGCGTCGCTGCGGGAGGCGATCGGCCCGGCGGACTTCCTGGCCGGGCCGGCCGAGGAAGCCGCGGTCGAGGTGGTGGAGTCGGCCGACGGCTCGCTGACCATCCACGACCGGATCGGCCCGCTGCACCGCCCTCGCCGGCCCGGGCCGGACACGACCGCGCGCCTGCGGGCCGACCTCAACCGGATCGGCCGCGCCACCGCACTGGCCGGCCTCCGGGACGAGGAACCGAGAGGCAATTTCGACCCGCCGGTCGACATCGAATGGGGGTCGGTGCGGCCCGGCGGCCCGCATTCTCTTCCCGTACGCGGCGCCACCGTGCGAGCCGGCGAACTCGTCTACTTCCGGATCCGCAACAACGCGACGGCCGCGGTCTACGTGTCGCTGATCGACATCGGGGTCTCGTACGCGGTCGGCGTGCTCTCCGAGCTCGACCCGCGCGGCATCAAGGTCGGCGCCGGGCAGGAGTACGTCTACGGCGTGGACGACCTGACCGGCCGGCTGGTCGGCGCGGAGCTGAGCTGGCCGGACGCGATCGACCCGGGTGCGCCGCGCCCGGAGACGATCCTGGTGCTGATCACCGCCGAGCCGCACGACGTGACCGTGCTGGCCCAGGACGGAGTGCGCGGCCGGGGCGGGTCCCGGTCGGCCCTGGACGAGCTGCTCGAACACTTCGGGGCCGGCGGCAGCCGCGAGTTCCGTCGTGCCGCCCGCTACTGCCTGCGGACGATCGAGTTCACCGCCGATCCCGGGGTCACGGGTTGAGGGCCGAGTGGGACTGCAGGACGCCCGCCTCGGCCATGCTGTCGACCGTGCCCAGGTAGTGGTCCTCCAGGGTGCGGATGAAGTCGTCGGCCGAGCCGGTGCGGAACGAGTCGGTGACCTCCTGGTGGCGCCGCACCGCCTCGGTGAGGTCGATGTGCTGGCGGTCGATCGACGACCGCATCAGGGCGCCCATCTGGGCGTCGAGCGTGCGCCAGAGCGCGGCCAGCCGGTGTTTGCCGGCCGCGTCGACGATGCAGCTGTGGAACTCGGTGTCGAGGTCGATCATCGCGGCCACGTCGCCGATCGCGACGGTCGCCGACATCTTGTCGACGACCTCCTGCATGCGGGCGACCACCGGGTCCTTGTGCAGGGTCAGCAGGCGGGCCGCGCCGGCCTCGAGCACGAAGCGGGCGTAGCAGGCGTCCCGGATGTCCTCGTATGACATGCGGGTCACCACGCTGTGCCGCCGGGGCGAGATGTCGACCAGGCCGTCGACGCTCAGCTGGCGCAGTGCCTCACGGACCGTCGACCGGCTGACCCCGAGCTCCTCGGCCAGCGGCGCCTCGATCAGGCGCTGGCCCGCCTCGTATTCGTTGTTGAGGATTTTGCGCCGAAGGACGAGGTAGACCGCCTGCGGGAGGGAGCGGTGAAGGACGTTCGCGGGGTCGGTCATGGCCGGAATTCTAGGTCGTCGGAGCCGATACCTCGGTGCTGGTCGCCCTGGATGTCCACGGACAGTGACTCGCGGGGCCCGCACAGGATCGGCATCAGCCCGGGACCGTGCCCGGGGAGGGGGCTGGCGCCGTGCACGATCACGCCCACGGTGCGCCGGCCGCGGCGGTAACCGGCGTTGTGGCGTACGTCGAGATCGTCGACCGCGACCAGATCGCCCAGCTTGAGCCCCGGGATGTCCTCGGGACCGATCTGCAGGTCGAGGTCCCACATCTGGGCGGGCCGGCCGATCCCGTTGCCGACCACGGCCGACGGGACAACGGCCCGAACCCCGGCGGCGGTCAGCCGGTCGAGGAGCAGCGGCTCGATGTTCATCATCGTGACCTCCGCCGAGGGATGGACGGCCCCCTGCCCGTGGGCCCGGACCAGGATCGGGTCGCCGGGCAGCAGGAGGCGCAGCACGTCGTCGGGGAAGACGACGATCACCCGGCCCTGCTCGCCCCGCTTGCCGAGCACCCGGCCCCGCGCCCCGGCCGCCGCCCCGCCGTGCACGACCGCCTCGTTGCCCAGGCAGGCGAACGCGGTCAGCGCGTGCCGGGCCGCCTGGTCGCGGTGCTCCAGCGTGACGCCGGGCGCCGCGTGGTCGGCGTCGTGCGCGAACACCCCGTCGCCCAGGTGCACGCCGAGCACGATGCCGGCCGTGCCGACCGGGACGTAGGGATGGCCGTCGACGTCGATCAGGTAGGGCGACGACGGCATCGTGGGCGTCTCGACCACGCCACTGAGGTTCATGGCGACCGTTTTCACGATGCCCCTTTCAGAGAGAACGCCGAGGCCGGGCCGGACAGGATCGTCGAGGGCCCGGGCCCGTGGCCGAACAGCCGGCAGTGCCCGGTGCTGATCACGCCGATGGTCAGGTAGCCGGGCCGGTAGCCGCGGCCGAAGCGGTGGTCCTGGTCCTCGAGCGCCACGAGGTCGCCCAGGCGCAGCGACTCCAGGCCGAGCGACAGGTCGTCGCCCTGACCGGCGTAGGCGCCCATCAGGTCGGTGTTGGCGAACTCGGACACCATGCCGGCGCCCGCCCCGACCGCGGCCGCCGGCACTTCTGCCGCGACGGAAACGGAAAGCCGCCCGTCGGCGTCGGTGCGGATCGGCAACTCGTCGAGGAACGACGGGTCGAGGTTCTTGGCGACGATCGACGGGTGGTCGGTCAGGCGCAGGCCCTGCCCGAACGCGGCGACGCTCACCCGGTCGCCGGGCGCGACCCGGGCCAGGTCCTCCTCGGGCATGTCGACCAGGACGTACGCGTGCTGGCCGAGCACCCGCCCGACCGCGCCGGCGGCCGGGCCGGACCGCACGGTGACCTCGTTGCCGACGCAGGTGAGGAACTGCAGCGCCATGTTGGCCCCCTCGCCCGCGGCCCGCACCGAGAGGCCGGGTTCGAGGTGGTCACTGGCGTATCCGGTTGCGGGATCGCCCGCGTGGGCGCCCAGGGTGACGCCACCCATCCCGGGCAACAGGAACGGGGTGCCGTCGGCGTCGACCCGGTAGCCGTGCCGGTCGGCCAGCGCCGGCCACACCTCGCCGGCCAGGATCTGGGTCACCAGGCGGTCCCGGTTGGTGCGAACCCCGCTCACGACGCCGCTCCGAACCGGAAGTCGTGACCCCGCAGGGCCGGCGCGGTGGCCGCGCCGTTCCAGACGTTCATCACCGGCTGGGAGCGCAACTCACGGCCGAGGCCGTCCACGCTCGCGAGCAGATCGAGTACGGAGTGGGTGAAGCGCGCGCCGGCGACCGGTGCCGCCAGCCGCCCGTTCTCGATCAGGAAGCAGCCGTCCCGCGAGACCCCGGTGATCGTGCCGGTGACCCGGTCGACCAGGCGGGTGTACCAGAAGCGCTGCACGTAGACGCCGCGCTCGACGCCGCCGATCAGCTCCTCCTCGGTCTGGTCGCCCGGGCTGAGCAGCAGGTTGGCGGCGACCGGGCGGGGCGGTTCCTCGCGGGCCACGTGCGCGTGCCCGGTCGGGGCCGTGCCGAGGGCATGCGCGGTGGCCAGGTCGGTGACCGCGGCACCCACTCTTCCCTTGTCCAGCAACGCGACCCGCGACTTCGGGGTGCCCTCGAGGTCGAAGCCGATCGGCAGCCCGGCCGGCGCCGTGGCGTCGTCGGCGACGGTCACGACGGGCGCCGCGATCTCCGCCCCCGGGCGGTCGGTGAGGAGACCGACCCCGGCCGCGGCCAGTTCGCCGGCGAAGCCGAAGTCGGGCAGGAAGCCGATCAGCTCGCCGGCCGCCTGCGGGCCGAGAACCACGGTGTAGCGGCCGTCCGGGAGCGGGCCCCGGCCCCGGCCGGCCGTCGCCTCGCGGACCGTCCGGGCGATCGCCTCCTCGATGCCGAGCGCGCCCGACGACCGGTGCAGGTCGATCCAGTGCGAGGTGCCCTCGTCGACGGTGGCGGTCATGCTGCCCGAGGCCTCGGTGGCGAGGGTGTGGTGGGCGACCCCGGCGCTGTTGACGACGGCCATCTGGGTGACCGCGCGGCCGAACATGCCGGCCGCGGCCTCGTTCTGCTTCATCGCGGACGAGGCGTACGCCGCGCGGGCGCCGGCGTCGAACGCCTCGGTGTCCTCATGCCACACCGGCAACCCGGGCGCCGCGGCCGAGGTGGCGATCGTGTGCGGCCCGGCTTCCTTCGCGCGTGCCGCGAGGGCCCGGGCCAGCTCGGCCGCCTTCCTCACCGCCGCGTCGAGCCCGCCGAGCGTGCCGCAGGCGGCCCGGGCCGCGTGGCCGTCGACGATGGCCCGCACGGTGAACTGCGTCTCGGTGATGTTCTGTGGCTGGTGGATCCGGCCGCCGGCGAAGCGCGTGTATTCGCCGGCCCGGCCGAGGAGGGCGATCTCGACCGTGTCGGCGCCCTTGGCGGCCTTGCTCAGGTCGTCCAGCAGCGTGGCCGGATCGACGGGAGGGGTGAACATCAGGCGACTCCGATCCTGAGGTCGCGGACGAGCATGGGGGCGGCGCCGTGGGACAGGAAGCCCCACTGCTTGGGCTCCCCCTTGCCGCACGGGTAGCCGAAGGCGCGGAACTCCTCCGGGCCGGCGACCGCCTCGACCGAGCCCCAGAACCGCGGGGTGATGCCGCCGTACGAGAAGTTCTTCAGCAGGCGGCCGCGGCGGCCGCGCTTGACCTCGTACGCGACCTCGGTGCCGAACTGGAAGTTGAGCCGCTGGTTGTCGATCGACCAGCTGCGGTTGTCGTCGATGTAGTAGCCGTCACCCATCCGTTCCAGCAGCTGGTCGAGGCTCCCGGCCCCGGGCTGCAGGAACACGTGGGTCGAGAAGCAGACCGGCATGTAGCCCCAGCCGTCCGAGCGGGCGGCCCCGGTCAGCGCCTGCCCGGAGCGGGCGGCCGAGTCGCGGCCGGACAGCGTGTTGCTCACGATGCCCTGGTCGATCAGATTGAAGCCACGCGCCGGGGTGCCCTCGTCGTCGAAGGCGAAGCTGCCGCGCGTGCCGGGCACGGTCGGATCCGAGGTGATGGTGACCGCGGGCGAGCCGTACCGCAAAGAGCCGATGTCCTCCGGCCGGATGAACGACGTGCCGGCGTAGTTGGCCTCGTCGCCGAGGATCCGGTCGAGCTCCAGGGCGTGGCCACTCGACTCGTGGATCTGCAGCGACACCTGCTGCGGGCCGATGACCACGTCGGCGTGCCCGGGCGGCGCGACCGGGGCGGTCAGCAGCGCGACCGCCTCCTCGCCGACCCGGGCCGCCTGGTCGGCCATGCTCAGCGACGACAGGTATTCCCAGCCCGCCGCGGCGGTGTTGCCGTGGAACGAGTTGGGGTAGCTGCGGCGCTGCACGTCGCCGTGGCCGCGGGCGGTCACCAGGAGCATCGCGCCGGTCTCGACGAAATGCTGATGCTGGCGCGAGCCCTCGCTGTCGGCGTAGTGCCGGTGCTGCCGCTTGGCGTTGACGCCGGCGTTCACCGCGGCGACCAGTGCCGGGGCGGAGGCGGCGGCGAGCCAGCCGGCGAGCAGTTCATAGCGCCGGGCCGTCGAGACCGCGAACGGGTCCTCGGTCACCGAGGTCTCGTAACTCCCGCTCGACGGTGCGCGAGGCGGAAGCGAGACCGGTTTGCCGTGCCCGGCCAGCGCGACCGCCGAGGCATGCGCGTCCCGGGCGGCGGTCTCGGCGTCGGCCACCTCGGCCAACGGCCGCGCCGCGAAACCCCACTGGCCGTCGACCAGGACTCGGACGCCGATGCCGATGTTCTGCTCGATGCGTTCGTCCGGGTCGCCGCCCAGGCTGATGTACGACCGCATCTCCTCGGCCTCGATCAGCCGCACGTCGGCGAACTCGGCCCGGCCGGCCGCGTTCAGCGCACTGTCCAAAATGGTCCGGGCCGCCGAGTCGTCGGCCAGGGAACCCCACGAGTGGGCGCTCATGCGGCGTCCAGCGGCAGGTCGACCCACGAGCGGGTACGGAAGGAACGCTCGTACGCGTTGATGGTCTCCTGCACCAGCGCGCCCTGCGCGAAGTCGCCCTGGTTGGCCGCGTCGCCGGACAGGATCTCGGTGGCGAAGTCGGCGCACAGGCAGGAATAGAAGAGGAAGTCCCAGTCCTCCTGCGAGCTGCCGCCGGCCGGGAAGAACTCCGGCGGGATCTCGCGCTCGACGAACTCGACCTCGTTCCTGGTCGCGGTCTTGATGGTCTGGCAGATGCCGAACTCGTCGACCAGCCGCACGATGATCGCGCCCTCGGAGCCGTAGACGCGGGCCTCGATGCCGGGGAAGTTGCCGACCGTCACGTACGAGGACTGGATCGACGCGAGCATGCCGTTGGCGAACTCGCCGATCCACATGTCGCCGTCGTCGATGTTCAGGCGCTGCATCTGGCCGGTGGCGCGGACCATCCGCTCGGGGACGAAGTTGCGCATCGTGCCGACGACCGACTGGAGTTCGGCGCCGCTCCACCAGTGCATGATGTCGATGACCGGGGCGCCGTAGCCCTCGATCGACGAGGTCGCGATGACATCCGGGTCGGCGTCCGGGTCGACCTGGCGCATCGGGGTGGCCGGGTCGATCCACTGGCTGTTCTGCTCGTAGCCGTTGAACATGTACGGCTGCCCGACGAAGCCCGAATCGATGAGGTGCTTGGCGTACTGGACCGCCGGCGCGTAGCGGAAAGTGAAGCCCAGCTTGGTCTTCAGGCCCTTCGACTTGGCCAGCTCGGAGAGCGCCCGGGTCTCGCGGTAGTCGTGGTGCACCGGCTTCTCGCACAGCACGTGCTTGTCGGCGGCCAGCGCGGCGGCCGAGATCTCGTAGTGGGCCTGGTTCCCCGTTGCCACGTCGATCACGTCGATGGACGGGTCATTCAAGAGGGCGCGGTAGTCGGTCTCCAGCTTGCGGACGCCGAACTTCTCACCGGCCGAGGCCAGCGCGGCGGGATCGGTGTCGGCGAGGGCGACGACCTCGACCCGGGGGTCGCGCTGCCAGCCCGGAATGTGCGCTCGCTGAGCCCATCGTCCGGCGCCGACGACGGCGACGCGCAGCTTTTCTGACATGAGGGGTCCTTTCGTGGGTCAGCGACGGACGCGCGGGTCGATCGCCGCGTAGGCGAGGTCGACCAGCAGGTTCATCACGACGATGAAGAAGGCCGCGAACAGCACGGCGCCGGTGATCATGGGGATGTCGAGGGTGCTGATGGCGTCGAAGGTGAGCTTGCCGATGCCGGGCAGGCCGAACACCGACTCGATGACGACGACGCCGCCGAGGAAGTAGCCGAGGTCCATGCCGAGCATGGTCAGCAGCGGGCTGAGCACGTTGCGGAGACAGTGGCGCAGGAGCACGACCCGCTCCGGCATGCCTTTGGCCCGCGCGGTCTGGACGTACGGGCTGCGCAGGGCTTCGAGCATGTTGGTGCGGGTGATCCGGGCGTACCAGGCCGCGCCGCCGAGGCCGAGCGTGAACGAGGGCAGGATCAGATAGTTGATGAACGGCGACGCGTAGCCGCTGAGCGGGAAGACGCTGCTCTTGTAGGCCAGCGCGTAGAGCAGTAGCAGCCCGACCCAGAACGGCGGCGCCGACAGCCCGATCAGTGAGGCGAGCGTGGTCGCCCGGTCGAGCAGTCCCTTGGGCCGGTACGCCGCGATGATGCCGACCGGCACGCCGAGCAGCACCTCCCACAGCACGCCGAGGATCGCGACCGCCGCGCTGACCGGCAGCGCGCGGAAGATCTCCCCGCGGACCGACATGCCCTGCAGGGCATAGCTGGTGCCGAGGTCGCCGTGCAGCGCCTGCTTGAGATAGATCCAGTACTGGTAGCCGATCGACCGGTCCAGGCCGAGCTCGTGGTGGATGGAGGCGACCGTGGCGGCGCTGGCGTTCGGGCCGGCGATCAGCCGGGCCGGGTCGCCCGGCACCACGTGGGTCATCAGGAAGGCGAGCGTCACCACACCGAACAGCACGACGATCGCCTGCGGGAGGCGGCGCAACAGGAAACGGCTCATGTCAGCGGCGCTCCGTCGCGGTCGGGTCGAGCAGGTCGCGCAGCCAGTCCCCGACCAGGTTGAAGGCCAGGACGGTGAGGATGAGGCAGACGCCGGGCGCGAACAGCAGCCAGGGCGCGATCTGGAAGTACTCCTTGCCCTGCTCGATCATCTGGCCCCAGGACGGGTCGGGAACCGGCACGCCGACGCCGAGGAAGGAGAGTGAGGCCTCGATCAGGATCGACGAGGCGACGCCGAGGGTGGCGTACACGATGATGGTTGGCACCAGGTGCGGGAACAGGTGCTTGCGCATGATGCGCCAGTGCGACAGGCCCAGGGTGCGGGCGGCCACGACGAACTCCCGCTCTTTGAGCGAGAGCACCAGACTTCGTACGATCCGGGCCAGTGCCGTCCAGTAGATGAGCGCGATGACGAACACGACGTTGCGCGCGCTGGGCCCGGTGACCGCGATGAGCGCGATGCAGAACAGCAGGATCGGGAACGACATGACCACGTCGGTGATCCGCATGAGCACCGTTTCGGTCCACCCGCCGAGATAGCCGGCGACGAGGCCGACCAGCACGCCGAGCACGGTCGCGAGCCCGTTGGCCAGGATGCCGATGACCAGCGAGACCCGTGCTCCGTAGAGCAGCCGGCTCAGCACGTCGCGGCCGTTCGGGTCGGCGCCGAGCGGGAAGTGGCCGCCCGGCCCGACCGGGGCGCCGTTGGCCTGCAGGCCGTCCGGATAGGTGGCCAGCGGCGGGTGCGGGGCGAGCAGCGGCGCCAGGATCGCGGCCAGCGCGAGCAGCACCAGCAGGACGATGGAGATCAGGGCCGGCCAGTCCCTTAGCAGGCTGCGCAGGGCGCGGCGGCCGAAGCCCGGCAGCGCCGGATCCGCCGTGACCGGCACGTCGAGCGGGGCGGTCATCGCGGGCCTCCCTCGGGGTCGGTGTGGCGGCGCCGGCGGCCGGCGCCGGGTTCCGGGATCGCCGCGATCAGCTCCCGGGTGTACGGGTGAGCCGGCTCGGCGAACACCGTCGGGCCGGAGCCGCTCTCGACGATCCGGCCGGCCCGCATGATGGCGATGTCGTCGGCCATGAACCGCAGGGTCGACATGTCGTGCGAGATGAACAGGTAGGCCAGCCCGTCGGCCTCCTGGAGGTCCTTGAGCAGGTTGAGGATCTGCGCGCGGACCGACACGTCGAGCGCCGACACCGCCTCGTCGCAGACCAGCACCTGCGGCCGGACCGCGAGCGCGCGGGCGATCGAAACCCGCTGCCGCTGGCCGCCCGAGATCTGATGCGGGTAACGCCGGGCGAACGCGCCCGGCAGCCCGACCCGGTCGAGCAGTTCCCGGGTGCGGACCGTGTGGTCGGGGCGGGCGACGCCGGCCGCGGTGAGCGCCTCGGCGATGTTGTCGCCCGCGGTCAGCCGCGGGTTGAGCGAGTCGTACGGGTCCTGGAACACCATCTGCATGTGCCGCCGGAACTTGCGGAGCGCCCCGCCGCGCAGCTTGGTCACCTCGTGGCCGCCGATCAGCACGCTGCCGGCCGACGACTCGACGACCCGCATGAGGGCCCGGGCCACGCTGCTCTTGCCGGAGCCGGACTCGCCGGCCAGCCCGAGGGTCTGCCCCGGCTCGATGGTGAAGCTGACGTCGTCGACCGCGGTGAAGACCTCGTGCCGCAGCCCTTTGCCCGGCCGCCGGTAGCGCACCGTCAGCCCGGCGACCGTCACGGCGCTCATGCGGCCTCCTCGGTCAGGGGAAAGTGGCAGGCGGCCAGGCGGCCCGGTGCCTTGGGTTCGAGTGCGGGATCGCTCGTGCGGCAGAGGTCCTGTACGCGCGGGCAGCGGTCGGCGAACGAGCACCGGCCGGCCGGCACGTCGCCGAACGGCGGGGCGCCCGGGATGGCCGGCAGGCGACGGGGCAACTCGCCCCGCAGCCGGGGAATCGAGTCGAGCAGCGCCCGCGTGTAGGGATGGGCGGGCCGGGCGATGATGTCGTCGGTCGGGCCGGATTCGACGACGCGGCCGGCGTACATGATGAGGAGCCGGTCGCAGAAGCTCGACACCACGCCCAGGTCGTGGCTGATCAGGATCGTCGCGGTGCCGTGCCGCTCGGTCAGCTCGTCGAGCAGGTCGAGCACCTGGGCCTGCACGGTCACGTCGAGCGCGGTCGTCGGCTCGTCGGCGATGATGAGCTTGGGCGTGCAGGCCGCCGCGATCGCGATGCACACCCGCTGCCGCATACCGCCGCTGAAGGCGTGCGGATAGTCGCGCAGCCGCCGCTCGGCGTCGGCGATTCCGACCGTACGCAACAGGCGTGCGGCCTCGCCGCGCGCCGCCGACCGGGACAGACCGCGATGCCGGCGAAGTCCCTCGGTGACCTGGGTTCCGATGCGCAGCAAGGGATTGAGGCTGGACATCGGGTCCTGGAAGACCATGGCGATCTCGGCGCCGCGCCAGTCCGCGAGCTGGGTGGAGTCGAAGGTGAGGACGTCGGTGCCGGCGAAGCGCACCTCGCCGCCGACGTCGGCCCCCGGCGGCAGCAGCCGCATCACCGCCTGCGCGGTGACCGACTTGCCGGAGCCCGACTCGCCGACGATGCCCACCCGCTCACCGGCGGCCACCTCGAACGAGACGCCGCGCACCGCGGAGGAGCGGCTGCCGTCCCGTCCGAAGCCGACGGTCAGCCCGTCGACCTCAAGTAGCGTTGTCACATCGAGTCCTCGGGGGTTGGGCCCCCGGCCGGAGCCATCGCTCCGGCCGGGGGAGCGGTCAGCGACTGGCGGTTCCGGTCGTCTTCCAGTAGTTGGTCATGTCCCAGCCCCAGATCGGCTGGGAGTGGTAGCCGCCGACCGTCTTGCCGAAGACCTCGGTCTTGGAGCCGTAGTAGAGCGGCACCACCGGGTTGTCGGCGAGCATGGCCTTGGTGGCCTGCGCGTAGATGGTGTTGGCCGACGCGACGTCGTTGGCCGCGAGCGCCTTGTTGACCAGGTCGTCCACGTTCTTGTTGCAGTAGAACGAGTAGTTCTGGCCGTTCGGGATGGCCGCCGCGCAGGAGAGCAGCGCCTGATAGAAGTCGCTGCCGTCGGGGTAGTCGGCGACCCAGAAGGTGAGCGTCATCGGGGCCTTGCCGGGCGTGCCGGCCAGGCTGAAGAACGCGCTCTGCTGGATCGGCTTGGCGTCGACCTTGATCCCGATCTTGCCGAGGTCCTGCTGGAGCTGGGGCAGCAGCGCGGTCCAGGGCGAGGTGTTCCAGGAGTACATCGTGGTCGAGAACCCGTTCGGGTAACCGGCGTCGGCCAGCAACTGCTTGGCCTTGGCGATGTCCTGGTCGTGGACCAGCTTCTCCTGCGTGTAGCCGGTGATGCCGGGCGGCAGGTATTCGTTGGCCACCGAGCCCTGGCCGGCCACCAGCTTGAGCAGGAACGAGCGGTCGAACGCGTACGAGACCGCCTCGCGCACCTTCGGGTTGTCGAAGGGCTTCATCTGCGTGTTCATCGTGACGTAGTAGGTGGAGGGCTTCACGATGGTCTTGATCTGCGGCTTGAGCGACACGTCGTTGGCGACCGAGAGATAGTCGGCGGCCGGGATCGGGTCGCCCATCAGGTCGATCGTGCCCTTCTCCAGCGAGAGCAGCTGGACGTGCGGGTCGACGCCGAGCTTCTCGACCACCTTGTCCACATAGGGCCGGGGCGCGTCCCAGTACTTCGGGTTGCGGTTGACCACGATCTCCTGGCCGGGCGTGAAGTGGTCCATCACGAACGGGCCCGAGCCGACCGGCTTGCTCGCGCTGTCCGTCTCGATGACCGACGCGTGGGGCATCGCCAGCACGTACTTGAAGGCGCTGTTCGGCGCGGTCAGCTTGATCTGCAGGGTCGAGTCGTCGACCGCGGTGATGCCGCTGAGTGCGCCGGTCGGGCTCTTGGCGTACGCCGCGGCGCCGTCGATGCCGGTCCAGAAGCTCTGCACCGGCGACTTGGTGGCCGGGTCGAGAATCCGGTCGAACGAGTAGACGAAGTCCTTGGCGGTGACCGGCTTGCCGTCGCTGAACGTCATGTTCGGGCGGATCTTGATGGTGTAGGTGAGGCCGTCCGCGCTCACCTCGGGCATCGCGGCCGCGGCCTGCGGGGCGATGTTCATCGTGTCGCCGGTGTAGTCGTACAGCCGGTCGTAGAGCATGCGCATGTTGTTCCAGCAGGTGGCGTCGTAGCACACCGCCGGGTCGAAGGTCTTCGGGTCACTCTGGTAGGCGACGGTCATCGTGCCGCCGTACTTCGCGGTGCCGGTGCTGCCGCCGGACGCGGTACCGGTTGTCGTGCTGTTTCCGGCGCAGGCGGCGGTCAGGGTGACCGCGCCGGACAGCAACGCCGCCAGGATGAGCTTGCGAGCAGCCATCCGGGCCTCCTTCTCAGGTTGGGGGCTTTACAACTGGGCGATGTCGTTCAGGCCGCGGACCACGTGTTCGGTCGCGGCGGCGAGGGAAAGCCGGAGGTGCCCGGCGCCGGCGGACCCGAAGGCCTCACCGGGCGCCACGGCTGTGCCGGTCTCGTTCAGAAGGCGCTGGGCTTCCACGTCGCTGGAGACCCACAGATAGAAGGCGCCGGCCGGCCGGGTGACGGCCAGACCCAGCCGCTGGGCCGCGGCGAGCGCGACGTCGCGGCGTTCGCGGTAGGCGGCGCGCATGACGGCCACACACTGCTGGTCGCCGGTGAGCGCCGCGATCGCGGCGTGTTGCGCGATGGTGTTGACGCAGGAGGCGGTGACCTCCTGCACGCGGGCCAGTCCGGCCGCGAGTTCGGGGGAAGTGACGGCGTAGCCGACCCGCCAGCCGGTCATGGCGTAGCTCTTGGAGAGCGAGAACACGGTCACGTGGGAGACTTCGGGCGCCGCGACGGCGAAGGTCGGCGCGGGATTGTCGAGCCAGAGCTGGTCGTAGCACTCGTCCGAGATGACGGTCAGGCCGTGCCTCGCCGCCCAGTCACCGAGCTGTCCGAGCTGTTCGATCGACCACTGGTAGCCGACCGGATTGGACGGCGAGTTGATGAGGATCGCTTTCGTCCTCGGGCTCGTCCTGGTTTCCAGCTCGTCGTAGTCCGGCGCGAAATCCGGGGAGAGGCGGTAGGGGCGGGGCACGGCTCCGAGGATCGTGGCGATCGTGCTGAAGTTGGGCCAGCCCGGGTCGGGCACCAGGATCTCGTCGCCGGCCGAGAGCAGCGTGCGATAGGCGGCGAAGAGCCCGCCGACGCCGCCCGCGGTGACGACGACCTGTTCGGGTGTGACGCCGGGAAAACCGTTGTCCCGGGCCAGTTTCGCGGTCACGGCCGCGCGCAGGGCGGGCAGTCCGGCGCTCGGGCCGTAGCGGGTCTGCCCGGTGCGGGCGGCCCGGTCGGCGGCCTCGACGACGTGCGCCGGGGTGTCGAAGTCGGGCTCGCCGAACTCCAGATGCACCGCGTCCGGGCGGGCCCAGGCGGCGTTGGCGACCGCGCGGATGCCGGATGCGGGCGTGTTCTTCACCTCGGGCGATGTCACGTGAGGCTCCGCATCATGCCGCCGTCGCACGACAGCAGGCTCGCGGTCACGTAGGACGCGGCCGGGGAGGCGAGGAATCCGACGACGGCGGCGAACTCCTCCGGCCGGCCGTAACGGCCGGCCGGGATCGAGGAGATCGAGGCGGCCTTGACTTCGGCCGCGCTTCTTCCCGTCCGCTCGGCGGCTCCCCGATCCAGCGCGGCCACCCGTTCGGTGTCGATCCGGCCCGGCACCACGCCGTTGACCGTGACCCCGTCCGCCGCGACCAGTCGCCCGACCGTCTTCAGCCAGGTCGCGAGGGCGGCCCGCCCGGCGTTCGAGTAGGACAGCTCGGGCAGCGGCTCGCGGACGCCCGAGGAGAGCACGGCGATGATGCGGCCGAAGCCACGCTCGCGCATTCCCGGGAGCAGCCGGGTGGCCAGGTCGATCGGCGTGACGGTCAGCAGCTGCAGTGCGGTGCGCCAGGTGTCCGGGTCGGTCCGGTCGGCCGGGGCCGGCGGAGGGCCACCGGCGTTGAGCACGCAGATGCCGGCCGGGCCGGCCGCCTCGGCGATGCGTTGCGCCGCACCGGGATCGGACGCGTCGGCGACGACGGTGTCGACCGTGACTCCGCGGATCTTGTCGGCCGCCCTCCGCAGGCGCTGTTGATCGCGGCCCCAGAGCAGCAGGTCGTGCCCCTCGGCGGCCAGCTTCTCGGCGATCGCGAAGCCGAGTCCCGAGGCGCCGCCGCCCACGACGGCCTTCACAGCTCGAGCGCTTCCGGCGCGGGGACCAGGCCGACCCGGTCCAGCACGTCGTCGAGGTCGGCCAGGGTGGCCTGGTCCGGCACCGGCTGGAGCGCCCGCGTGCGGGAGGTGTTCAGCACACCCCGGCGGCGCAGCACCTCCTTGCGGATGCCGAGGCCGACTCGCTGCTGCCCCTCGAAGACGAGGTACGGCAGGAACTTGTCGTTGAGGCGCGCGGCCGTGGCCCAGTCGCCCTTTTCGGCCGCGAGGCGGATCGCCCGCAGAATCTCCGGATAGGCGAAGCCGGTCATCGTGCCCGCCGCGCCGCGCCGCAGCTCGTTGTAGGCGCTGACGCCGCCGAGGCCGCCGAAGACGGTCAGGCCGGGGCGCTTCTCGAGGAGCCTGGTGATTTTCGGCGGGGTGGGCGGGTCTTCCAGCTTCACCGTCTCGGCGCCGCACGCGTCCAGCGCGGCCAGCAGCGCGGATACCGGCATCGTCACGCCGGTCGCGGCCGGCTCGTCCTGCACGATCACCGGCACGTCGAGGTTTCCGGCCGCCGCCCGGTAGAAGGCCCCGATCGCGTCGGTGTCCTTGAGCAGGGCCGGCGCCGACACCATGACCGCGGTGGCGCCCGCGGCGACCGCGCGGCGCGCGTTCGAGGCCACGACCGCCGCCGACGGCGCCGAGCACCCGACGGCGAACGGGAGTACGCCCCGGGCCGCGTCGGCCACCGTGCCGAGCACTACCTCGCGCTCGCCCGCGGTGAGGTCGGCCGCCTCGCCCATCACGCCGAGGATCGTGATGCCGTCGGCGCCCCAGCGGGCGGCGGCGGTCACCAGCCGGGTCAGGCTCTCACGGTCGACTGCGCCCTCGCCGGTGAACGGCGTCGGGCTGATGTACCAGGTGCCACGCAGGCTGCTCATGTGATCTCCTCAGGTCTTCGATGAGGCTCAGTAGCCGCGGTCGCGGTGGTAGCGGTTGCGCAGTGGTTCGCCGGCCCGATAACGGCGCAGGTTGTCGAGGAACAGGTCGGTGAGCGCGGCGTTCTCGCCGTCGACGGTCGAGGCCGAGTGCGGCGAGACCAGCACCGAATCCATGTCCCACAGCGGCGACGCGTCCGGCAACGGCTCGACGGCGAACACGTCCAGCGCGGCGCCGGCGAGATGACCCTCACCGAGCGATTCGATCAGCGCCTGCTCGTCCACGACCGGGCCTCGGGCGATGTTCACCAGGACGGCACCGGCCGGGAGCAGCCTCAGTTGCGCGGCTCCGATCAGGCCCTCGGTCGCCGGAGTCAGCGGGCAGCAGAGCACGAGCACGTCGGTCTCGGGGAGGAACTCGTCGACGTTCTTGTCGCGGGTCACCTCGATGACCCTCGTTCCCAGCGCCTTGAACGTGGCGGCGACCTGGCGGCCCATCCCGCCCAGCCCGACGACGGTCACCGTGCGGCCGGCCAGCCGGGTGGTCGTGTAACGCTCCCAGTGGTGGGCCTTCTGCCGCCGCTTCAGCTCGGGCACGCCCTTGATGAAGTGCAGCGCGCCGGTGACGGCGAACTCGGCCAGCGGTACGGCGTGGATGCCCGCGGCGGTCGTGAACTCGATGTCGCTGCGGTCGAGCCCGGTGCGCCGCACGAAGCCGCCGATGCCGGCGCTGGTCGCCTGGATCCACCGCAGTTTCGGCGCGCGCCGGGGGAGATCGGCCGGGCGCTCCCAGTCGAAGTCGAACGCGACGTCGGCCCGGGCGAGCAGGCCGGCCCACTCGTCTTTCCGCCCGGCCGTCAGCTCCGGCTTCCGGCCGCCGTGGTCGCTGCGGTATTGCGGCACCGGGAGGAGTTCCGGCTGGTAGAGCACGGTGAGATCGGGGTCGGACGCGGCGATGCGCTCGACGAGGGCGGGTTCCAGGTAGCTCGCGACGAGGACCGTGATCGGCGACACAGGCATGCTGGGAACCTTAACTGTCGACCGCCGATTGTCGACCGTCGACAGTCAGCCGTAACCATTCCTTTACCAAACGTGGTTGTTTGCTACCTGTCCGTGGCGCCGAGTCCGGAATGACCGACCGGTGGAACTCCGAAGATGTCAGTCCGGCTTGCTACGTTGCGCACGTGACGGTCGAGGAGCGGTTCGAGCAGCTGGTCGACGGGTTCGTGGGTGTCGACGGGGTCACCCCGCCCGCGCCCGGGCAGGGCTTCGGGTCGTCGGCGCTGAAATACCGGGGCCGGATCTTCGCGATGCTGGTCCGGGGGCAGCTGGTCGTGAAGCTGTCCCGGGGCCGGGTGACCTCGCTCGTCGAGGCCGGTGAGGGTGCGCGGTTCGATGCCAACAAGGGGACGCCGATGAAGGAATGGTTCGCGCTTTCCGAGGGCTCCGGGATGAGCTGGCCGGGCCTCGCCGACGAGGCACTCCAGCACGCCGGCGGCCGCCGATGACCGGGGGCCCCGGCGGACGGCCTCCGGGGAACCGAAGCGGAGGCGGTGCCCGAGCCGGGCGTGGAGGCGGCGTCGCCGGCGGTGTGGCCTTCGCGGCCGCGGTCGGCGCCCTGGCCGGTCTGACCCTCGGCGGGCGGCGGAAGGGCCGGGCCGCGGTCGTCGGCGCGGCCGCGCTCGCGGCGACCGACCTGGTGGCGCGGGCGACCCAGCGGCCGAACGAGATTCCGGCCTGGTGGTCGCGGGTCGTCATGAGCGGCGCGCTCGCGGCCCCGGCCGGCTGGGCCGGTGCCAAGGTGACCAAGGCCGGTCCGGTCGCGGTCGGTGCGGCCGCCGGCGCGGTGGCCGGCGGGCTCGGTCTGCGGCCGCAGAAAGTGCTGCTGGGGCCGGTCGTCGGCGCGGCCGTGGGCGCCGCGTGGCACCTGGCCGCCGGGCGGGCGGCGCCGCCGGGCGCGGTCGCGGCCGGCGCCGTGGTCGGCTTCCGGGCGCTTTCGGCCGCGCTGTTCCGCGATCCCCAGGTGAGCCTGCTGGCCGAGCGGGTGCCGGCCGAGCAACTGCCGTTCGTGGTGCCGCTGGAGGCCCGCACCGGCTATGTCGGCACGAGCTATGTGCGTCAACTGGCCGAGGTGATGGGCGGGAGATATCAGGCCGACGCGGCCGACGTCGGGATCGTCGCCTCGCTCGACGACCTCGCCGGTCCGGGGTTCGACCCGGCCGGGGTCGATCCGCTGGTGCGGGAGTTCTACGAGCACACCACCCGCTTCCGGCTCGACATCGTGCCCGAGTGGCGCCTCTGGGTGCGGCCGGGCTATCTGCTCTATCGCACGCTCGTGGCCCGCCGGCTGGGCCAGGCCAACGTGCCGATGAACCAGCGCGAGACGCTCCGTGGCGTCCGCAGCCGGATCGACACGATCACCCCCGACGGCACCGACCTGATCGGCGTCCGCGGGTGGATCCGCTCGTTCGCCGACACCGACGAGCCGATCTACGTCGGGATCTACACGACTTACCGGCACGAGGGCCGGGGTTACGTGAGTGTCGGATTCCCGGTGCCGCAGGGCAACTTCACCGCCACCCTGCTACCGCTGCCGCGTCCGGGTGGCGGTCTGATCCTGACCAGCCGGAGCGATCTGGCCCACCCCGGGCACTACATGTCGTACGTAGAACCCGAGACCAGGGAGCTGACCACGCTCGCCGTGCCCGGTTTCGCCGAGCAGCTCGACGTCTATGCCGAGGACGGCGAACTGCGGGCCGAACACGCTTTTTCGGTCTATGGCCTGCCGTTCATGGTTTTGCACTACACAATTCATCGCAAAACCGCGGCGTAGCGCGACAGGTTAGCAAGGTCGTTCCACATCGGCCGGTCTGACCTCGATCGACCCGTCGCATGCCCGACTCTACCGCTCGTGAGTCGTGTTCGGATGCTTACTGTCACCGGGTGCCCAGCCATACCGAGGCAGTTCAGGTGCGGTTGCTCGGCTCGGTCGACGTCGTCGTCGGCGGTGAGGCCCGACCTCTCCCCGGGCTGCGACGCAAGGCGCTGCTGGCCGCGCTCGCTCTCGAGCGTGGCCGCATCGTCAGCGCCGACCGTCTGATCGACATCGTCTGGAACGACGAGGCGCCGGCCGGCCGGGCGAACACGCTGCAACGTCACATCTCCTATCTGCGGCAGATGGTCGGGGGCCGCGACGCCATCGTGTCGCGCCCGCCGGGCTACGTGATGGATCTGCCGCCCGGCTCGGTCGACACGGAGCAGGCGGCGAGCCTGGTGCAACGCGCCCAGCAGTCGGCCGATCCGGAGGGTCGCGTCCGCTGGGCACGGGAGGCGCTGCGGCTCTTCCGCGGCGCGCCGCTGATCGAGGTGAACGACCTGCCGTGGCTTCGGGAGGAGGCGCAGCGGCTGGACGGGCTGCGGGTGCAGGCGGTCCGCGCGATGGTCGACGGCCGGCTGGCGCTCGGTCAGCACGCCGAGCTGCTGCCCGAGCTGGAACGCCTGGTCAGCGAATATCCGCTCGACGAGCACGTGCACGGTCAGCTGATCCTGGCGCTGTACCGGTCGGGGCGGCAGACCGAGGCGCTCGACGCGTACGGAAGGCTGCGCCGCACGCTCGGCGACGAGTTCGGCATCGAGGTCAGTCCCGAACTGCGCCGCCTCGAGACGGCGATCCTGCGGCAGGACGCCGAGCTGACCCCGCCGGTCAAGGCGCCGGAGCCGGTCCGCGTGCCGTCCCTGGGCAGCTCCCCGCTGATCGGGCGGGAGCGTGAGTTGACGGCGCTCGAGGGCATGGTGGAACGCGCCGCCGGCGGGGCGGGCGGGGCCGCCTTCCTCGTCGGTGAGGCGGGCATCGGCAAGACCCGGCTGGTCGGCGAGGTCGCCCGCTATGCCGAGGAGCGCGGCCTGCGGGTGTTCCGGGGCCGGGCCGCGCTGCCTCAGGTGCCCTTCCGGGCGTTCACCGAGGCCCTGCAGTCGGCGGTGCGGCGCTTCGGTCTGCCGGCCGACGAGACGCTGCCGGCCGACGAGACCCTGTTGCCGTACCGGTCGTCCCTGGCCCGTCTGGTGCCGCAGCTGCGCGAGATCGACCCGGCCGATCCGACCGGGTCGCCGGTGATCCTGGCCGAGGCGGTGCTGCGGCTGCTCACGGTGCTGGGCGGGGGCGACGGCTGTCTGCTGGTGCTGGAGGACCTGCATGACGCCGACGCGGACACCCTCGCCGTCGTCGACTACCTGGTCGACAACGCGCACGCCGAGCGGTTCCTGCTGCTCGGCACCTGCCGCCCGTACCCTCGACCGGCGCTCACCGTGGCCCGGTCGGCCCGGCGGCGCCGCGCGGCCCTTCTCGCCGAGCTGTCCCGGCTGGACGGGGAAGACGTCCGTGAGCTGGCCGCGGGCTGTCTCGGCGTGGCCGTCGGCGACGTGCCCGAGGCGGTCGTCGAACGGCTCCTGAGCAGCGCCGACGGTGTTCCGTTGCACGTCGAGGAACTGCTCGCCGGGTTCGCCGACGAGGGCACGCTGAGCTGGGCCGGCGGCCGGTGGGAGGTCCGCGGGCCGGTCGGCTCGGCGGTTCCGCCCAGCCTGGGCGAGACACTGGCCGCGCGGGTCGACCGGCTCGGCCCGGCCGCCCGGGGCGTGCTGCGGGCCGGGGCTCTCTTCGGCCGGCAGTTCCCGGCCGCGGCGGCCGGTGCGGCGGCCGGGCTCTCCGAGCCGGAGCTGCTCGACGGCCTGACCGAGGCGGTCACGCATCAGCTGGTGTCCATTCAGGACGACGACCAGTGGTACGCGTTCCGCCACGCCCTGACCGCCGAGGCGTTGCGCGCGACCATGCTGCCGACCGAACGCGCCGGTCTCGCCCGGCAGGCGGCGCAGTTCCTGGCCGCGCCCGCGGTCGGCCGGTTCTACGGCCGCGACCAGATTCTGGCCGAGCTGTGGAACACGGCGAGCGAGCCCGCGCGGGCGGTCACCCGGCTGGCCGCGGCCGGGCGCCAGGCCGCCACCCAGGGCGCGGTCGCGACCGCGATCGTCCTGCTGGAGCGCGCCCTGTCCATGGTGGACCGCGACCTCAGCGGCGAACTCGCGGCCGACCTCGGCGAGGCGCTCATCGACGCGTACGCTGCGGCGGGGCGCATCGGTGACGCGTACGCCCTCGGGGAACGCCTGGCCGGCGGCGTGCTGCCGGCCCGCAAGGCCTCGCTGCACCTGCATCTCGCCGACGTCGCGACGGCGGCCGGCGACTGGATCGAGGCCCGCCGCGAGCTCGGCGAGGCCCGGCTGCACGCCGGTTCCGGCCCGGCCCGTCCGCTGGCCGCCCGCCTCGACGCGATCGAGGCGCAGATGACGATCGGTGACGCGGCGCTGCCCGACCGGCTGAGCCGGGCCCGGCGGCTGGCCGACCGGGCGCTGGGGACCGCGGTCGAGATCGGCCGGCCCGAGACCTCGTGCAGCGCGCTCGACACGCTGGGCCGCTGCGCCCGGCTGCGCGACCTGGCCGAGGCGGACGTGCTCTACGAGCGTGGCCTGACCATCGCGACGGCCCACGACCTGAGCGGCTGGCGCATCAACTTCCTCTACCAGCTGGGCACCGACGAGGGCATCCGCAACGGCGACCCGCGGCGCCTGGTCGAGGCGTTGTCGGTGGCGCGGCAGGCCGGGGCGGTGATCACGGCCCTCGACATCGAGCTGGAGCTGTCGGTGGTGCGGCTCTGCCGGGGGGAGACCGCGGTGGCCGCCGAGGGCGCCGCCCGGTGCGAGCGCGACGCGGCGCGGCTGCGGCTCGACCACATCCGGCTGGAGGCCCTCGGCGTACGCATCATGGCCGCGGCCCACCAGGGACGCCGGACGGTCGTGGCCGAACTGCTCGAGGCGTTCCGCGCACTCGGCGGCGAACAGGACGACCTGGCCAGCGCGGTACACGGCTTCGGCGTCGCCTTCTGCCACCTGTGGCACGGCGAGCCCGGGCCGGCCCTGGCCGAGGCCGACCGGGCGGCCGAGCAGGAGTCGCGGCGGCCCGCGGCGTACGTCTCCTATCTGCACGGGCCGCGGCTGTTCCTCGCCGTGCTGGCCGGCCGGGCGGGCGCCGAGGAGTGCGCCAAGGTGGCGTCCTCGGCCCAGGCCCAGGCCCGCTGGAACCGCCAGTTCCTGCCGCTCGCCGAGGCCCTGCTCGCCGGCCGGGACGGCCGCCCGGCCGACGCCGAGGCGGCGATCGCCGGCTTTCTCGACCTGTCCCGCCCCTACCCCCTCGCTCGTCGTCTCGGACTCCGGCTCGTCGCGCCCGACGCGGCGGCCGGCGGCTGGGGTGAGCCACATCGGTGGCAGACGGAAGCCGATTCCTACACGCACGATCCAGTGAGGAGCCAAGGATGAGAACTCGCATGGCCGGAGCCGCGGTCGCGGCTTTCGCACTCGTCGCCGCCGCGGGGGCGGCGACGCCCAAGTGGAACCTGTTGCCCGCGGTTCCGTTGCCCGCCGGGGCCGGCAGCAGCCAGCTGCAGGCCGTCACGGTCGTCTCCCCGCATGACGTGTGGTCGGCCGGTGCCTGGTGGGACAAGACCGACGTGCACCCGCTGATGACCCACTGGGACGGCGCCGCCTGGACGGCCGCCGATCTGCCGGCGCTGCCCCGGAACACCTATCTGGGCGGGGTGGACGCCCTGGACGCGAAGGACGTGTGGGCCGTCAGCAGCGTGCTGGGCAACACCGTGGCGAGCACCCCGAGCCTGCTGCACTACGACGGTTCCTCGTGGCAGACCGCGCCGGCACCGGCGTTCCCGGCCGCGACGGCCAACGACCTCGACGGCCTCGACATGCGCACGGCCGACGACGGCTGGGCGGTGGGGGAGACCTCGACCGCGACGCTGCCCGCGCCGACCGCGCAGCCGCTGATCCTGCGCTGGCAGGGTGGCAAGTGGAGCGGCTCGCCGGTGCCGAAGTCGGCGGCCCCGGGTGGTCTGGTGGCGGTCGCCGCGGCCTCGGCCGACGACGTCTGGGCGGTCGGAACCCAGGCCGGACTGGCCTCCTCGACCCGCCTCACCCACGGGCTGGTGATGCACTTCGACGGCACGGCCTGGTCGACGGTCGACCTGCCGGCGCCGCTCGGCACCTCGCTGAACGCGGTCGCGGTCGCCGGTCCCGGCGACGTCTGGGCGGCCGGCGAGATCTGCGGGGCCGGCTGCCGCGGGGCGGTCTGGCACCTCACCACGGCAGGCTGGCAGCAGGTGCCGACGAACGGCGGCACCGACCTGCTCGCCCTCGTCGCCCCGGCACCGGACGACGTCTGGGCGCTGGGCTATCAGCAGCTGGCCGGCAACGCCAAGGGCGACCACGTCGAACACTGGGACGGCAAGCAGTTCACGACCGAGGACACCGGCCTGCCGCCGATGACCGGAACGATCGGCAACAACGGCGAGCTGGGCTCGGCCACGCCGATCTTCGCGGCCGACAACGACCCGGCCGGCGGTGAGCTCTGGGCGGTCGGCTGGTCCAACCCGCCGTCGATCTCGCCGCGGGTCATCCACCGCGGCTGAACCGGTTTCCGCGCCGCTTCAGGACCGTTTCAGCCCCTCCTGCGACGGTGGCGTCCACGCCGCGAAAAGTGGCGGGCCGGCCGGGAGGGGGGTCGGTCCTCTGATGAGGTCACCCCTAACCGGACGGGGGGGTGACCTCATCGGCGCCTGTCCACTCATCCGCACACGGCCGCCTCGACGCGGTCGTCGACGTCGGTGACCATCTGCTCGGAGGTCGGGAGCCCGGTCACCGCGATGACCGCGGCGCGACCGTCGGTCGTGACCAGCTCGCGGGTCTCGAAGCCCTGGATGTCGCCCCCGTGGCCCCAGGCGTAGCCGCCGCAGGACAGCGGGTAGCGGGCGAGGCCGAGGCCGTACTGCCAGTCGCCGGTGGGCTCGAAACCGGGCGCGGGCACGGTCGTCATCATGGCCTTCTGCTGGGCGGGCTCGAGCAGCTTGCCGCCGACCAGAGCCTCGAAGAACGCCCGCAGGTCGCCGGGGGTCGAGACGATCTGGCCCGCCGACCAGCCGAGGGACGGGTCCATGTCGGTTACGTCGACCCACGGGGAGCCCGGGGCCACCGCGACGTAGCCGCGCGGATGGGTACCGCGGATGCGCTGCTCGCCGACGCCCGGCCAGTACGTGTGGCGCAGCCCGAGCGGCTCGATGACCCGCCGGATGATCTCCTCGCCGATCGGGCGCTCGGTGACCTGCTCGACGATGAGGCCGGCGAGGATGTAGTTGGTGTTGCTGTATTCCCACTTCGTGCCGGGCGGGAAGCCGGCCGGCCGGGTGAACGCGGCGTCGAGCAGCCGCCGCGGCTCGTAGTAGGAGTGGGCCTTGTCGACCAGGTCCTGCGGCCGGGTGAACAGCACGTCGTCGTAGTCGGGCAGGCCGCTGGTCTGCTGCAGCAGCTCGCGCACGGTGATTTCGCCGCCACCGGGCACGACGCCGGGCAGGTAGTGCTCGACCGTGGCGTCCAGGTCGATGCGGCCCTCGCCGACCAGCTGGAGCACGACGACCGCGGTGAACGTCTTCGTGTTGCTGCCGATGCGTACCTGGCCGTCGCGCGGAACCCCGGCCCCGGCGGTGTAGTCGTGGACGTGTCCGTCACTGCCCCGAACCGACGCCAGCGCGCCGGGGAAACCGTCCTTGGCGACCAGGTCGCCCAGCGGGCCAGGTGCGGACGGAACGGCGAGAACGGTCGCGGTCAGCGCGCCGGCGACCAAGCGTGAGAACAGCATGGGACCTCCTCGAAGGAATCGGTTGAACACCTTCGATCCTTCGGGAGCGCGCCCTCGATGAGGATCCCGCCTGCTGCCCAAGCCGGGTACAGCCTGCGCTACCGGGCCGCCGGAGGCCGGTCCTATGATCTCGGCCGTGCATGTCGAGTTCACGTTTGTCCGGAGCGCGGAGTTCTTCCGGCGGCAGCTGTCTCCCTTCGTGAGTCAGAAGCTGGCCTTCACCCGGACCGCCGCCCTGGTCGCGGTCTTCGCGTCGGTGGCCGTGCCGATCGCCACCCAGGGCAGCCGGGAGGGGATCGACTTCGGCGTCGCCCTGCTGATCATGGGCGGTCTCCTGCTGGCCGGCGCGTTGCGCCGGCGCAACCGCATGCTGCGGATCCCCGGCTCGATGCTCGCCGAATGCCGCTGGCTGCTCACCGACGACCGGCTGGAGCTGGGGACGCCGGACACCCTCACCCGGCTGTCCTGGTCGCGGTTGCGGCTGGCCCGGGTCCTTCCCGACGCGTACGTGCTGGCCGCGGCCGAGGGAGTGTCCGTCGGCATCCCGCGCGAGCCGCTCAGCCCGGCCGACGACGCCCAGCTGCGCGCGCTCCTCGACCGCCTCCCGATCGTGGCGGCGGCACCGCTGCCGGCCGAACCGCTCGCCGGTGACCGCACGCCGATCGTGTTCACCTCGAGCCAACCGGCTCTGCCGGTCGGCGCGCGCCTCCGCGCCCTGCGCCGGCGCGCGCTCCGGCCGGCCGGCATCGAGTCGGCGGCGGCCGGGTTCGTCCTGCTGGCCGCCGGCTGGATCGCGGGCACCGTGCTCGACGACCCGATCCTGGTCGGGCTCGGCGTCTCCTTGGGCGGGGCTGCGCTGGTCGTGGCCGTCCTGGCGTGGCTCCTCGGCCGGCCGGCGCCGCGCGTTCCGGTCGGCGAGCCCCGCCGGTTCACCATCACCGACCAGGCGATGCGGGCCGACGGTGGCGGCCGGTCGATCCGGTGGAACTGGTCGGTGGTCACCCGGCTGGAGGAGTGGCCCGAGACCTACGTCCTGTACGAGGACGAGCGGGCCCAGTTCCCGATCCCGCGCGACACCCTGACCCCCCAGCAGGAACAGGACCTCCGAGTCCTCCTGGACGAGCGCGGGCTTCCGGCCGTCGACGGGCGCCCTACTGTCGTACGCCGATGAGCGGCAGCGCGTGCTCGTCGGCCGCCGGGCGCAGGTCCTTGTGCAGCGAGTCGAAGAGCCGGCCGGCGGCGACGCCGTTCCAGCCGGGCGGCAGCAGGTCGAGGGGAAGGCCCGGGTCGCGGTAGGGGAGGCGGCGCCACTGGGTCAGCATCGGGACATAGGTCCGGAAGGCGTCGAGCGGGGTTTCGGCGGCGGGCACACTGTCGTAGCGCTGGAGGAACTCGTCGTAGAGCGCGGCCAGTTCGGCGAGGTTCCACCACTGGCGCACCTTGGCGGTCAGGTCGCCGAACGCCAGGTGGTGGCCCGAGAAGACGTCGACGTAGGCGGACAGGCCGCGCCGCTCGATCGCCTCGCGGACCGGTTCGAGGAGGTGGCCGGGGGCGACCCAGACGCCGGCCGTCACGGTGCCGAAACCGAGGCGGGTCAGGGTCGTGCGCAGCTCGTGGCGCTTCTCGCGGTCGGACTCGGGGACCGAGAACACCACGACGACCCAGCCGTCGCCGGTGCCCGCGCGGTCGTGCTGGAAGATGCGGACGTCGCCCTCGGCCAGCAGGCGCAGCGTGGGGCCGGCCGGCGAATATCCGGCGATCCCGGCCCTCTTCTCGCCGATCAGGATGCCGCGGCGTTTGAGGCGGGAGATCGAGGATCGTGCGGCCGCGCCGTCGACGCCGAGGTCGGCCAGCAGCGAGACCACCGCCCCGATCGGCAGCCAGTTGTCGTCGAGCCGGGCGTACATGCCGAACAGGGTGATGATCCACGGCGTGGGCCTGCCGGGTTCCGCCGCTTCCACCGGATCACCCTACCGGCACCCAGCGCACGTGCACATTTCCGGCGCCGGCCCGGAGCAACGCCAGCCGGGGCGGGATCTTGTCGGTGCGCGACGAGGGCGGCTTGCGGCGGCCCGCCTCGAACGGCTTCGGCCATTCGGCGGCCGGCCCGCGGTATTCCTGCTCGGCCGCCGCCTGAAGGGTCCACTGCGGGTTGTAGAGATGCGCCCGGCCCAGCGCGCACAGGTCGGCCCGCCCGGCCAGCAGGATCGAGTTGACGTCGTCGTGCGACGAGATGGCGCCGACCGCGATCACCTTGACCCCGGCCGCGGCGGCCACCTCGTGGCGGATCAGGTCGGCGAACGGGGTCTGGTAGGAGCGGCCGTACGCCGGCTTCTCGTCCTTGACCACCTGGCCCGACGAGACGTCGATCGCGGCGGCGCCGTGCGACACGAAGGCCCGCGCGATTTCCATCGCGTCGGTCGCGGTGTTGCCGTCCGGCGCCCAGTCGGTCGCCGAGATCCGCACGGTCAGGGGCATCGTCGAGGGCACCGCGGCGCGGACGGCGTCGAACACCTCGAGCGGGAAGCGCAGCCGGTTGGCGAGCGACCCGCCGTAGTCGTCGGTCCGCCGGTTGGACAGCGGGGAGAGGAACGACGAGAGCAGATAGCCGTGCGCGGCGTGGATTTCGACGAGGTCGAACCCGGCGTCCACGCCTCGCCGCGCGGCGGCCACGAAGTCGGCGACCACCGCGTCCATTTCGGAGCGGGAGATCTCGCGCGGGACGTGCGCGTCCACGCCGTACGGAATCGGAGAGGGACCGACCACCTCCCAGTTGCCCTCGTCGAGGGGCTCGTCCATGCCCTCCCACATCAGCCGGGTCGAGCCCTTGCGGCCGGAATGGCCGAGCTGGAGCCCGATCTTCGCGGTCGTGCGGCCGTGCACGAACTCGGTGATGCGGCGGTAGGCGTCGCGCTGCTCGTCGGTCCACAGGCCGGTGCAGCCCGGTGTGATCCGGCCGTCGGCCGAGACGCAGACCATCTCGGTCATGACGAGGCCGGCGCCGCCGAGGGCCTTCGAGCCGAGATGCACCAGGTGCAGGTCGTTCGGCAGGCCGTCGCAGGCCGAGTACATGTCCATCGGCGAGACGACGACCCGGTTCTTCAGCTCCAGCGGGCCGATCCGCACCGGCTGGAACATCGCCGGTACGACGGCGGCCTGATTCTGCGAGCGGGCGAAGTCGGCCTCGATGCGGGCCGCGAACTCCTGGTCGCGCTCCTTGAGGTTCTCGAAGGTGATGCGGCGCGAGCGGGTGAGCAGGTTGAAACAGAACTGGGCCGGCTCCTGGGCGGCGTACATGCCGATGTTCTCGAACCACTCGAGCGAGGCCTGGGCGGCGCGCTGGGTCGACTCGACGACCGGCTTGCGCTCGGCCTGGTAGGCCTCCAGCGCGGCCTCCACACACCGCTGCTCGTGCAGGCAGGCGGCCAGGGCGAGCGCGTCCTCCATCGCCAGCTTGGTGCCCGACCCGATCGAGAAGTGCGCGGTGTGCGCGGCGTCGCCGATCAGCACGACGTTGCCGTCGTGCCAGCGCTCGTTGCGTACGGTCGTGAAGTTGATCCAGCGCGAGTTGTTGGTGAGAACCCGGTGGCCTTTCAGCTCCCCGGCGAAGATCTCGGCGATCCGGGGGACGGTGTCTTCGGAGGAGTCGTCGAAGCCGGCCCGGCGCCAGACGTCCTCGTGCATCTCGACGATGAAGGTGGATCCGCCGGCCGAGTAGGGATATCCGTGGATCTGCATCGTGCCCCAGTCCGTCTGCTTGACGATGAACTGGAACGCCTCGAAGACGAGGTCGGTGCCGAGCCAGATGTACTTGTTGCGGCGGCGGTCGAGGGACGGCCCGAACGCGTCGGCGTATTTGGTGCGGATGCGGGAGTTGACGCCGTCGGCCGCCAGCACCAGGTCGTGCGAGGCGCGCAGGGTGTCGACGTCCGGCGCCGGCGTACGGTAGTGCACCGTGACGCCGAGCTCGGCCGCCCGCTCCTGCAGGATGTGCAGCAGCTCCTTGCGGCTCATCGCGGCGAATCCCTGGCCGCCGACCGTGAACCGGTGGCCGTTGAAGTCGATGTCGATGTCGGTCCAGCGGGCGAACCGCGCGGCCATCTGCTGGTAGATGGCCGTGTCCGCGCTCTCGATGCCGCCCAGGGTCTCGTCGGAGAAGACGACGCCGAAGCCGAACGTGTCGTCGGGCGCGTTGCGCTCGAAGACCGTCACCTCGTGGGCGGCGTCGAGCTGCTTCATGAGGGCGGCGAAGTAGAGACCTCCGGGGCCGCCGCCGGCGATGGCGATCCTCAACTGGGGGTCCCTTCGACGATCCGGCGCAGCATGAAGTGCTGGAGCTTTCCGCTGCTGTTGCGGGGGAGCACCTCGATGAAGCGGACGTCGCGCGGGTATTTGTAGGGCGCGAGTTGGTGCTTCACGAAGTCCTGCAGCTCGGCGACCTTCTCCGCGTCCTTCCTGACCCCGTCCTTGAGGACGACGAACGCGCAGACCACCGAGCCCCGCTCGGGGTCGGGGCGGGCGACCACCGCCGCCTCGACGACGTCGGGGTGGTCGTCGAGCGCGGCCTCCACCTCGGGGCCGCCGATGTTGTAGCCCGACGAGACGATCATGTTGTCGGTGCGGGAACGGTAGTGGAAGTAGCCGTCCTCGTCCCGCAGGAAGGTGTCGCCGGTGACGTTCCAGCCGTTCACCACGTACGCCTTCTGCCGGTCGTCGTCGAGATAGCGGCAGCCGACCGGCCCGATGACCGCGAGCCGCCCCTCGACGCCCGGCCCGACCTCCTCGTCGTCCGGGCCGAGGATCGTGGCGCGGTAGCCGGGCACCGGCTTGCCGGTCGCGCCCGGCCGGATGTCGTCGCCGGCCGCCGAGATGAAGATGTGCAGCAGCTCGGTCGAGCCGATGCCGTCGATGACCCGCAGGCCGATCTCGTCGCGGAGCCGCGTCCAGACGCTCTGGGGGATGTGCTCGCCCGCGCTGACGCCGGCCCGCAGCCCGGCCAGTTTCGACCCCTGGCCGGCCTTGAGGATCTGCTTGTACGCCGTCGGAGCCGTCGCCAGCACGGTCACACCCTCGCGCTCGACGAGATCGGCGAGCTGAACCGGGGTCACGGTCTCGGTCAGCAACGAGCAGGCGCCGGCGCGCAGCGGGAACACGACCAGCATCCCGAGCCCGAAGGTGAACGCGAACGGCGCGGAGCACGCGACGACGTCGTCCGGCGTGAGCTTCAGGAAGTTGCGGCCGAACGTGTCGTCGATGGACAGGATGTCGCGGTGGAAGTGCATCGTGATCTTCGGAGCGCCGGTGCTGCCCGAGGTCGGGCAGAGCAGGGCGACGTCGTCGGCGGAGGTCTGGACGTCGTCGAAGGTTTCCGGTCGGCCGTCGGGGAAAGCGGTCACCAGCGGCAGATCGGGGGCGGCCGCGACGACGTCGTCGACGAACCGGGGATCGACGATCGCGACCCGGGGGCGGGTCTTGGCGATGATCGGGGCGAGCTCGCGGGCCCGGATGGCGGCCATCGTCGCGACCACGATGCCGCCCGCTTTGAGCACACCGAGCCAGGCGGCGGCGTTCCCCAGGGTGTTGGGAGCGCGCAGCAGCACGCGGTTTCCGGGTACCAGACCGAAGTCGTCGACCAGCAGGTTGGCGATCTGGTTCGCCCGCTTCCGGAGTTCGCCGTACGTCCACACCTCGCCGCCGGGCGTGCGCAGGGCGGGACGGTCGGGTGCGGCACGGAGAAGCTCGGTCGCGGCGTTGAGCCGGTCGGGACCGTCCGGCGCCTCGATGGTCGGCCACAGGTGATCCGGTGGGAGGTGGTCGCGCGCGAACGTGTCGGCATGCGCGGACGGTAAGAGGTCCATGGACGTCCTTCCACTTACGACGCGCGGATCATTCCTTCCTGCGCGACGGTGGCGAGGTGGTGGCGATCGGGGGTGAAGAAGCGGCCCGTACCGAGGCCGCGGCCGGCGCCCGCGGCGCCCGCCTCCTGCAGATAGAGCAGCCAGCCGTCGGCCTCGCCCGGCCGGGGTGGCCGGTGGAACCACATCGAGTGGTCGAGGCTGGCGGTGACCAGCCCGGGCCGGGCCCACGGCAGATCGAGCGTGCGCAGGACGGGCTCGAGGATGGTGTAGTCGCAGACGTAGGCCAGCGCCGCGAGGTCGCGCTGCTCGTCGGTCAGGCCGTCGACCGGCCGCAGCGGGTCGAACGGCTTGACCCAGACCGCCTGGTGCGGCGCGGAGCCGCCCTCGACCTCCAGATAGACCGGGCCGGGCACGTGGCGCATGTCGAAGCCGCGGCCGAGCGACCAGTAGGCCTTGGACTCGTCGGTCATCGTGCCGCCCTTGCGGTCGGCCAGGTAGTCGGCCGAACTCGGCAGCGTCTCGGGGCCGGGCAGACCGGCCGGGAACGCGGCCTCGTAGGTGCCACTCTCTCCGCCCGAGGTGAAGTTGGACAGCGAGGCGTAGACCGTCTTGCCGTGCTGGTAGCCGCGGACACCCCGGGTCGAATAGCCGCGGCCGTCGCGCAGCACCTCGACCTCGTAGCGCAGCTCGGCGCCGATGTCGGCGGGCCGCAGGAAGTAGGAGTGGGTGGAGTGCAGGGTCTTGCCGTCATTGACCGACCGCATGGCCGCTGCCGTCGCTTGCGCGACGAGATCGCCGCCGTACGCCTTGGGCCACGGGCAGTCCTGTGTCGTGGCGGTGAAGGCGAGGTCGGCGTGCTCGGGCTCGCACGGGGTCAGCCGCAGCGCCGCCGTCAAGATGGCCGACGTGGTCACGGGCGCTCCAGCCAGTCGCGCAGCGAGTTGTCCGGCACGTCGTCGAGGTTGACCACGATGTTGTCCGGCGTGCGCGTGGTCATCCAGGTCAGCGGGCGGTTGCGGTCGAGGTTGCACTCGACGTGGGGCATGTGTGGCGGCACGAAGACCCAGTCCCCCTCGGACATGTCGATGTAGTCGTCGAACTTGTCGCCGAAGTAGATGCGGGCGCGGCCGGAGAGCACGTAGCCGCCGGTCTCGGCCTCGCCGTGGTGGTGGGGGACCGAGCGGAAGCCGGGTTCGTTGCTCACCTTGCCGAACCACAGCCGGGTGGCCGGGGTGTGCTGGATGCTGACGCCGGAGATGCGGGTCGCGCCGCCGGACTGCCCGGCGCTGTCGGGCTCCTGGCCGCCGCGGGTCACCACGGGGATGACCGGTTCGGGTGCGTCCATCGTCGGCTCCTCATCGTCGAGGCTGCGTGTATGTTGTTTTTCTCACGACCGTCACGAGACGTCAATAGGAGGCTCCTGATGACTCCGGTCGCCGTCAACCCGGGTTCGCTGGCGAAGCCCAGCGGCTATTCGCACGGCACCTTGATCGGCAACACGCTGCATCTCGGCGGCCAGACCGCGCTGACGCCGGACATGAAGATCGTTCCGGGCGGCATCGTCGAGCAGTTCCGGCAGGCGTTCGGCAATGTTCTGACTACTCTTCGTGAGGTTGGCGGCGAGCCCGGCGACCTGGTCAGCATCACGATTTATCTAACTGACATTCCCGACTATCAGGCACACGGCCGGGAAATCGGGCGGGCCTGGCGCGAGCTCGCCGGCCCGGTCTATCCGGCTATGGCGGGAATTGGGTGCACCGCGCTCTGGCAACCCGAGGCGATGATCGAGATCCTGGGTGTCGCCGTGATTCCCGACGACCGGCTAGTCGCGCCCGAAAGTTAAAGATTGAGTAGTATCGTTCGGGCGCGATCGTGACCGAGCGTATCCGGGGGCAGCATCCATGAGGGGGCAACTGCGGCCGACCGACCCGCGTCGGCTCGGGCGATACCGCCTGGAGGCGCGCCTCGGGCAGGGCGGCATGGGCACGGTCTATCTCGGCCGGAGCGACGAGGGACGGCCGGTGGCCGTCAAGGTCATCAAGGCCGAGCTGGCGTACGACCGTGAGTTCCGCGGCCGCTTCCGCAGCGAGGTCAACCGGGCCCGGCAGGTCCCGCCGTTCTGCACGGCCGAGGTCATCGACGCCGACGCCGACCACGAGACCCCCTACCTGGTCACCGAGTACGTCGACGGCCCCAGCCTGGCCGAGGTGGTCCGAGAGCAGGGGCCGCTGACCGGCGGCAGCCTGCACAGTGTGGCGGTCGGGGTGGCGACCGCTTTGGCCGCGATCCACGGCGCCGGCGTCATCCACCGCGACCTCAAGCCCCACAACGTGCTGTTCGCGCTCGGCACCCCCAAGGTGATCGACTTCGGGATCGCCCGGGCGTTCGAGGCGACCAGCCAGCACACCGCGACCGACCAGATGGTCGGCACCGTGGCCTACATGGCGCCCGAGCGCTTCGACACCGCGACCGACCGCGCGCTCGGCCCGGCGGCCGACGTGTTCGCGTGGGGCGTGGTGGTGGCATACGCGGGCACCGGCCGCACCCCGTTCAACGCCGACTCGCCGGTCGCGACGGCCGCCCGTATCCTCACCCAGCCGCCCAACCTGGCCGGCCTGCCCGAGCCGCTGCGCGAGCTGGTCGCGGCGTCCCTCGACAAGGACCCGGTCCGGCGGCCCACCGCGGCCGACCTGCTCGACCGCCTGGTCGCGACCGGCGCGCCCGACCCGGCGGCGCAGACACTCGCGACCCGGGCCGCCCAGCAACAGCGGGCCGCCGCGGCCGCCTCGGTTGGCCAAGGCGCTGCGGCGAGCGGCTCGCACAGGGATCCGGCCGCGGCGTGGGGCGGCCCGGCGGGAGGCGCGCCCGAGGCGGGTACGGCCACGCGGACCACCTCGCGGCGTTGGCGGCGCACGGCGCCGGCGCTGACGGCCGTCGCCGTGGTCGGCGTCGCGGTGGCGCTGTTCGCGTTCACCCCGGTCCGCGACCTGCTGCCGGCGACCGGGTCACCGGAACCGGAACGGAGCCTCCCGGCGGCGGTCGGCGCTCCCGGGCCGATCGCGAGCGCCTCGTCGGATGCCGTCACCTCGCCCAGCATCGGCCCGTCGCCCGGCCTGGTGACTTCGCGGAGGACCAGCTCGGCCCCGAAACCGGCCGGGGACGGCGGCGGCGTGACGGTCACGGCGTCTCCGGCGACCAAGGTGCGGCTGTGCGGCAACGGCGACATCGGGGTCGCGATCTCGGCCCAGAACGACGACACGACCGTGATCGGCACCCAGCGCGGGCTGGTCAACGTCGTCAACAAGTCGCACACGTCGTGCCGGGTCGACGGCCGCGCCTTCTTGCGCCTCTACAACGCGGCCGACGAGCGGGTCGACGTGCCGACCAAGTCGGTCAGCGAACCGGGCCCGGCCATCGACATCACGCTGCGGCCCGGCGCGGGCGCCTTCGAGGGCATCAAATGGCAGGCCTGCGACATCGCCGACTCCGACTGCCCGACCGGCAACACCATCCGGGGCAGCCTCGTCTCGTCGGCCGACGGTGTGGTCGCCGACCTGGACGGCTTCCCGGCGCCCGAGGACAGCCGCATCACCATGAGCTCCCTCCAGCTCGGCACGTTGCAGCCGACCACGGAGGGAGTCGTGGCCTGGTAGCCGGTCAGCCCAGACGGAACCGCTGGGCCGCACTCGTATTGCAGTCGTAGATCTCCAGGGCGTCGCCGGCCTGCTGCCTGTTGCCGGGATCGTCGAGGCAGCGACCGGACTGCGGGTTCTGGAGCGTGCCGTCGGCCCGGCTGGTCCACACCTGCGAGCCGGTCCCGTTGCAGTCGAACAACTGCACCGGGATTCCGTTGGCCGTGCCGGCGTTGGCGACGTCCAGACACTTGCCGAAAACCCGCAGAGTGCCGTCGCCCGGGGTCGAGAAACGCTGCGCGTCGCTGTTGTTGCAGCCGTAGAGCTGGACCGCGGTCAGCGATGACGGGTCGGCCCCCGCGATGTCGGCGCACAGCCCACCCGGCCCGCTGACCGGTCCCGGCGGCAGCCGCCAGAGCTGGCCGTCGGTGTGGACGCAGTCGTAGATCTGGAGCTGCGCGGCGCCCGGCGTGGTGTTGGAGTCGGGCACGTCCAGGCAGCGACCGGAGGCGGGGTTGAGGAGCGTGCCGTCGGCCCGGCGGGTCCACAACTGGGCGGCGCCGGCGGTGCACGAGTTGGTCGTCACCAGCGCGTGGTTGGCGGTGCCGCCGGCGGTGAGGCAGCGGCCGAGCACGTGCACGGTGTTGTCGGCCGCGTAGGACACCTGCTGGGCCGTGCTGTGGTTACAGCCGTACACCTGCACCGGCTGGCCGTCGGCCGCGGTCCCGCCACGGACGTCCAGGCAGAGCCCGCCGACTCCGATGGCCTCGCCGGCCGTCGGATTGTCGGTGGCGGTGCCGCCGAGCGCGACGGTGTGGGCCGAACCGGACGCCAGCTTCGCCGTGGTCACGGTGACCGTCCGGCTGTCCTTGTTGTAGGCCCAGGCCGTCTCCGGGACCTGCACCCCATCGACGGACACGGCGGTCGGCGCGGCACTGCCGCTCACGCGCAGGGTGTACGCCCGGGACGCCGGAGCCCCCGGGAACGTGCCGGTGGTGGCCCCCACGGTGAAGGTCCTCGCACTGTCGCTCCAGGACAGTGGAGTCGTCGTGGACCCGCTGTTTCCCTCACCCGCGTCGGCGTACAGGGAGAAGGTGCCGTTGGCACCGGCCGCGACGTTCACGGTGAGCTGATCCCCGACACTCTGTTTTTGATTGTGGACGTAGTCGGTGCGGGTGGGCACGAGGCCGCCCGCCTTGACGAGCACCGGCATCCGGTCGAGCGGCGCCGTCATCGTGACGGTCGACGGACCGGTGAAGGAGGCGCCGGTGAAGTAGTCGTTCCACGTGCCCGGCGGCACCCACACCGAGGCCGAGTTGCCGGCGCTGGTGATCGGGGCGACCAGCAGGTCGTCGCCGTACATGTATTCGCCGGTGGCCGAATAGGCCGCCTCCTGGCCCGGATAGTCGAGGTACATCGGCCGCACGATCGGCAGGCCGGTCTGATTCGCCTCGTGCGCCATCGTGTACGTGTAGGGAACCAAGGCCTCGCGCAGCCGCAGGAACTTCTCGGCGCTCGCCTGCGCCGCCCCCGGATAGTCCCAGGGCAGCCGGTCGCCGTGGTCCGAGTGCAGCCGGTCGACCGGCTGGAACGTCGCGAACTGCACCCACCGGGCGTACATGGCATCGTCGAGGTGGCCGCCGTGGAAGCCACCGATGTCGTGGCTGACGTTGGAAAGCCCGGCCGCCGCCTCTCCCGCCGTATAGCGAACCTCGTACGCGAGAGTGTCCCAAGTGGAGTAGGTGTCGCCGGTGAACGCCAGCGAGTTACGCCGCTCCGACCACGGGCCGGAGGCGAAGCTGGTGCTGTCGCCGGTGCCGTGCTCGGTGCCGCCGATCCGGCTGAACGCGAAGCCGCGCAGGCCGCGGGCCCGGTCGTGGTCGGCGTAGGCCTGGTTGATGAGGTTGTCGGCGCCGATGTGCGGGTCGGACGAGATCGACGCGCCGCAGCCGCCGCAGTAGTCGAGCCACCACGCGCGGACGCCCTGCTGCTCGAACGGCTGGTGCAGGCCCTGATAGGCGGCGAGGTGGGCCGGGTTGGCCCAGTCGAAGTAGTGCGTGTGGCCGTCCGACTGCACGGGCAGGCCGCCGGCCGCCGCGTTGGCGCCCGCGAACTTCGGGTCGGTCTGGTCGATCTCGGGGTGGACGTTCATGCTGACGTCCAGGCCCATCTGCCTGGTCCAGTTCAGGAAGCCCTGCGGATCGGGGAACAGGTCGGTGTTCCAGTTCCAGCCGTCCCACTCGACCGGCTTCTTCCAGTCGGTGTCGACGACCAGCCAGTCGATCGGCGTGAAGTTGTTGCGGAAGGCGGGCAGCAGCGTGTTCTGGTAGTCGGCGGTGCTGTAGCCGTAGAAGCGGGAGAACCAGACGCCGTACGCCGACTGCGGTAGCAGATCGATGCCGCCGGCGAGCTGATTGAGGTCGTTGAGCGCCTGCTTGTAGTCCTGGCCGTACCCGAAGAAGTAACCGTCCTGATAGGGCTGGGCGCCGTGGCTCGGCCGGTCCTTCAACGGAAGCAGCGCCGTACGGGTGTCGTCGAGCAGATACCAGCCGCCCCGGTTGAGGACGCCCGGGTGCAGGCTCTGCGGCAGCCCGCCGGGCAGGTTGTCGAGCGAGCGGTACCAGCCGCCGAGCTGACTGTTCGGCCCGGCGCCGTAGCCGGTGGTCAGCAGATCCGTCGCGGCGGCGGGATATCCGCTCTTCACCACGGCCAGACTGTCGACGTTGACCCTTCCTTCGCTGGCCGAGTCCTGGTTGACCGCGACCGTGTTGACGCCCGCCCGCAGGTTGACGGTGACGCTCGCCGTCGACCAGGTGTCCCAGGACCCGGTGGGCGGCAGACTGAACTTGGGTCCGGCGGTTCCGTTGACGTGCGCGGTCAGGGCGCGGGTCGCGCTCTGGTTGTCGCTGCCGACCGCGTTGGCGTAGCGGATCGCGAGCTGCCAGGAGCCGGCGGCCGGCACGTCGACGTCGTACTGGACGCCGCTGCCGGTGCTCTCGAACCCGGCCGCGAACCCGTTGCCGGTGAAGCCGGTGTGGTCGTAGCCGGTCGAGGCACTGCCGGTGAGCAGCGCGTTCTCGGCCTCGCAGGCGGTCGACGCCGCGCAATAGGAGGGGAAGCGGGGGTGCGCGGTCGCGCCGGTCGAGCCGACGACGACCGACAGGTTGGCGGCGGTGAACGGGCCGCTGTTCTGCTTGTAGCGCAGGGTCAGCGCGCTGGTCTTGATCTCGCGGTAACCGTCGCTCGTCACGTCGGTCGTGTAGGCGGGCGGGGCGAACGACCGGTTGATCGCGTTGTACGTGGTGGCGTCGTTGAACACGCCGTCGCCGGCGTACTCGGTGCGGATGAGGGTGGGAGTGAGGACCTGGAAGCGGGCGTTGCCGTCGATGACGGCGGCGGTGGCGGCTTTCGCCGGGCCCGTGGGGACGAGGATCACGGTGGCGGCGAGGACACCTGCCGCTACGGCCGAGCGGGAGAGGCGCATGCTGACATCAGACCACTTTCCATCGATGGAAATGGATTTTATGGCCGTGCGTCCCACCATTTGTGTCCGTAGTGACCCTTCCCATAAACAAGACTCCGTTCCCCGCCACCACCTCGCCAAGGTGGTCCAGCGGCTGCACCACCTGGGCTTTCTGGAGACCGTCCGGTGCCGCAACGGCGGCGTACGCCTCATCCCGACCGCCCGCGACGCCTCGATCGGCGCCGTGGTACGCGATCTCGAGGGCGCGACCGAGGTGGTCGAGTGCGAGGGCGAGGCCTCCTGCCCACTCAACCGGGGCTGCCGCCTGCGCGGCGCGCTCCGGATGGCGCAGGAGGCGTTCTTCGCCGCGCTCGACCCGATCACGGTCGGCGACCTGGCCGCACCCGCTGCGCGCCGACGTGCTCGCCGGCGGCGCCCGCCTGCGCACTTTCCGCCACCAGGTCTGGTACGAGCAGCCCGGCTCCCACGAGGGCTCCGAACGGGGCCGCATCGACCCGGATGCGATCCCGCTCCACCCGGACGCCGAGGTCTACCTCTGTGGCCCGGTGCCGTTCATGCAGGCCGTCCGGGCCGGCCTGCACCGCCGGGGCGTCCCCGAGCACCGCATCCGCTACGAGGTCTTCGGCTCCGAGCAGTGGCAGACCATTCCCGTCCCCGCCTGACGAGGTGCCGTGACGATATCGGGGTGTGCGGGCTCGCGCCGGCTTCCAGCGTCTACCACCATGTCCGAGGGGCGCCTGGTCACCGCACGATCGTCGCCAGCACCTCGTTGAAGCCCTCGGTAGTGCTCGGGTGGGTATAGATCGCGTCGCGCAGGGTGGTCGCCGTCGTGCCGGTATGCATGGCCAGCGCGACCGTGTTGATGAGTTCCTGGGAGTCGACGCTGAGCAGCGCCGCGCCCAGGATCTCGTCGGTCGAGGCGTCGATGACGAACTTCATCAGGCCGCGCACCTCGTCGACGATGCGGGCGCGGGGCATCGCCGCGGTTGCCGCGACGGACTTGGCCGCCACCTTGACCGGCCGGCCGATCGCCCGGGCCTCGGCCTCGGTCAGGCCGACCCGGGCCAGCGGCGGGGTCATGAACAGCGTGTACGGCACCGCGACCCGGTCCGAGGTGGAACGCCGGCCCGAGCCCGTGATCTGGTCGAGCACGATCCGGTAGTCGTCGAGCGAGATGTAGGTGAACTGCGGGCCGCCGTTGACGTCGCCGATCGCGAAGATGTGCGGCCGGCTCGACCGCAGGTGTTCGTCCACCTCGACCGCGCCGTGCGATGTCGTGCGCACACCGGCCTCGGAGAGCCGCAGACCGGCGGTGTTCGGCACCCGCCCGGCCGCCGACAGCACCGCGTCCACCTCGAGCGTCTGCGCGACGCCGTCGACAACAAAGTGGACGGTGCCGTCGGAGACCGACGTGATGTGCGCGCCGGTGAGGAACGTGACGCCTTCGTCCTGGAGGATCGTGGTCGCCTCGGCCGCGACGTCGTCGTCCTCCCGGGAAAGGATCCGGCTTCCCTTTTCGAGCACGGTCGTCCGCACGTCGTAGCGGGCCAGCATCGCCGCGAACTCGATGCCCTGATAGCCGCCGCCGATGACGGCGACCCGCTTCGGCAGGTCGGGCGAGACGATCAGGTCGGTGCCGGTGAGCAGGCGCGTGCTCTCGCGCAGCCCGGGAATGTCGGGGATCGCGTTGACCGCGCCGGTGTTGATGACGATCGTGTCGGCCGTGATCTCCAGCCGGCCGTCGCCCGCGGTCACCTCGACCCGCTTCTCGTCGAGGAAGGCCGCGGTGCCGGTCACCACGGTGACCGAGTCGAGCGAGTCGAGCATGCGGAAGTTGTTGCCGCGCAGGAACGAGGTCAGGTTGGCCGTCCACGCCACGGAGTCGGCGAACCACTCCCGCGGATCAGCGTCGTCCGGCCGGCCCGACGCGCGGTGGATCAGCGCCTTGGTCGGCACGCAGCCGATGTTGATGCAGGTGCCGCCGTACATCAGCTCGGACTGCTCGACCATGACGACCCGCTTGCCCTGACGGCCGAGGGCCGCCGCGAGTGTCTTGCCGCCCTTCCCGAAGCCGATCACCAGAAGATCCGCGTGCATAGCGTCCATGTCATCCAGGCTGCGTGACGAGGGATGATCCGACAAGACGGCTGAGAATCAAGTATCGTCGAGATCGGCTCATGGACGCGATCAGCAAACTCATCCGCGTGGCCCGCCCGGAGGGGGCGGTCGATGTCCGCTGCCTGCTCGCCGGCGCCCACGTTCTCGACAACCCGCCGTGCCGGCCACGCCGGGTTCCCTTCCACCTTCTGCTGTCCGGCCACTGCGTGGCCGAGGTCCGCGGCCGCACGCTCGAGCTCCGCCCCGGCGACGTCCTGGTTCTGCCGCGTGGCTGTGGCCACCGCGTGCGGGTCGTGGCCGACGGCCCGCCCAGCCCGTTCGTACGCCACGTCGGCGGCTCGATCGCGACCGAGCGCGGCGACGACGAGCCGGTCATCGACCTGTTCTGCGGCCACTACACCTATCAGCCCGGCGCCGGTGAGCTGCTCTTCGGCGGCCTGCCCGACATCGTGCACGCGTCCCTCGGCGTCGGGGAGGGCTCCCCGCCGCGCCTGCTCGGCGAGCTCATGCGCAGCGAGGCCGACCTCGACGGCCCGGGCGCCGGTGCGCTGCTGGCGTCGCTCTGCGAGGCGCTGCTCGCGCTCGCCCTGCGCGGGGCGGCGAGCGATCCCGTCCCGCCCTGGACCGCGGTGACCGATCCCGGCCTGCGGGCGGTCGTCGACGCCGTCGCGAGCGAGCCCGGCCACCACTGGACGATCTCGGGGCTGGCGCGCATCGCCGGGGTCTCGCGGGCCACGCTCGTACGCCATTTCTCGGCCGCCACCGGCATGGGCGTCGCCGAGTTCCTCGGCCGCACCCGCATGACGATCGCGGCCGACCTGCTGACCGGCACCGACCGGGGCCTCGCCGACATCGCCGGAGCCGTCGGCTACCGCTCGGCGTCCGCGTTCGGCAAGGCGTTCCGCGAGGCGACCGGCAGCACGCCGGCCCAGCTCCGGCGGGCGGGCGACCGCCGCTAGCGTGCGGCGAAAGCGGTAGGCTGCGAACCGTGTCCGATGACGCTGCGGGGCGGCCGGAAGGGCTGCGTTTCCTGTCCGGGATCATCCTGGTGTCGGCCGAGCCGGCCCGGCTGGTCGCCTTCTATCGCGACCTCCTCGGGGTGCCGCTGGTCGAGGAACAGCACGACGACACCGAGCTGCACTGGGCCTGCGAGCTCGGCGACGTCCACTTCGCCATCCATCCCGAGGCCGACTACCCGGGCGAGGCGCTCGGCGCCGGCGCGGTGAAGATCGCGCTCATGGTGTTCGAGATGGACCGTCTCGTCGCGTGGCTGAGCGGCAACGGGATCGAGCCGCTCTATCCGCCGGTCGCGTTCGGGGAGTCGTCGCGCATCACCGCGGTCCGCGACCCGGACGGCAACACGGTCGAGCTGACCGAGCTCGGGCCGAGCTGGCTCGACCACCTGAAGTCCCACCGGGCCGCCGGGGGAGACCTGGTGGCCCACTGGAGCGGCCGGCCCGCGTGGCATCATCGACCCACGTGACGGCTTCTCTGCTCGCGGTCAGCGACCTGCACGTGTCCTACGAGGAAAACCGGCGCATCGCCGACCGGATCGAGCCGGGGTCCGACGGCGACTGGCTGATCGTGGCGGGGGATGTCGGCGAGATCTTCGGCGACATCGAGCGGACCCTGCGCGGGCTGCGGGAACGCTTCGCCCGGGTGATCTGGGCGCCCGGCAACCACGAGCTGTGGACCCACCCGCGTGACCCGATCCAGTCGCGGGGCGAGCAGCGCTACCGCGAGCTGGTGCGGATGTGCCGGGACAACGACGTCGACACCCCGGAGGACGACTACCCGATCTGGGCGGGCCCGGACGGCCCGGTCGCGGTCGCGCCGCTCTTCCAGCTGTACGACTACACGTTCCGCGCGCCCGGCACGCACACCAAGAAGGAGTCGCTCGAGAAGGCGTACGCGGCGGGCGTGGTCTGCACCGACGAGATGCTTCTGCACCCCGACCCCTATCCGGATCGGGAGTCGTGGTGCGGGGCGCGTATCGCGTACACGGAAAGCCGCCTCGAAGCGATAAGCGTGCCCACCGTCCTGGTCAGTCATTGGCCGTTGGTGCGGCAGCCGACCGAGGTTCTCTATTTTCCCGAGTTCGCGCAGTGGTGCGGCAGCGAGCGGACAGCCGATTGGCACGTGCGCTTCCGGGCCGTGGCCGCGGTCTACGGGCATCTGCACATCCCGCGCAGCACGGTCTATGACGGGGTGCCGTTCGAGGAGGTGTCGCTCGGCTATCCGCGCGAGTGGGGCCGGCGCGGTGGTGAGCCGCAGCCGGTCCGCAAGATCCTCGACGGCGCCGCCGGAAGCTGAGGGTCAGCCGGCCGGCACCGCGATCGCGGTGAGGATCAGGCCCTCGCCGGCCATCCACCGGCCGTCGAAGCCGGTGGGGCCGCCGGTGGCCAGGATGCGGGCGCTGAACGTGCCCGCCGACGGGTCGATGTCCAGCTCGGCCTCCTCGAAGCCGAGCCACCGCGAGGTCAGCGGGAACCACGACTTGTAGATCGACTCCTTGGCGCTGAACAGCAGCCGGTCCCAGCGCACCGCCGGATGCTCGCGCAGCAGCTCGTCGATGTGCGGGCGTTCGCCGGGCCGGGTGACCGTCTCGAACACGCCGTCGGGCAGCGGCTCGTTGGGCTCGGCGTCGATGCCGATGGTGGTGAACGATTCGCGCGGGGCCAGGACCGCGCCGCGATAGCCCGCGCAATGGGTCATGCTGCCGACCAGGCCGGCCGGCCACCGGGGCTGGCCGCGCTCGCCGCGCAGCACCGGCGCGGGCGGCCGGCCGAGCTCGGCCATCGCCCGGCGCGCGCACCAGCGGGCGGTCGTGAACTCCAGCCGGCGTTTCTCCACCGCCTTGGCCACGAGCGCCGCCTCCTCGGGGAACAGGGTGGCGCCCGGCGGATCGATGAACGTGTCGACCGCGACCGTGCCGACCGGCAGAATGGACTCGATCACGCTGGGATCCTATCGATTGGTGGCCCTGTGGAGGTCGTGCTCGGCATTGATGTGGGTGGCACCGGCCTGCGGGCCGCGCTCGCGCCGGCGTCCGGTGAGCCGGTTCCGATCGCCCGGGCCGGTCACGCGACCGGCCTGCGGCGGGGAGCCGGCGGCCTCGACGGCGTTGTTCCCGCGGCGGCCGCGATCGCCGCCGAGCTGCTGGCCAGAGATGAGGCCGGAGATGAGGCCGGGGGCGAACACCGGGTGCGCGCGGTCGCGCTCGGCTGCGCCGGCGCCGCCGACCTCGGCGACGAACTGCGCGTCCACCTCCCGGCGGCCCTGCGGGCGGTGTGCGGACCGGCCATTGTGGTCGTCGCGTCCGACATGGTCACCGCGTTCTTCGGAGCCCTCGCCGGCTCGCCCGGCGTGACCCTGTCGGTCGGCACCGGCGCGGTCGCGTTCGGTGGCGATCTGGCCGGCGAATGGCGGCGCGCGGACGGCCGGGGCGATATTCTCGGCGATCTGGGTGGCGGGGCCTGGCTCGGCCGCGCCGGGATGGTCGCCGCGCTGCGCGCGTCCGACGGGCGCCGCGGTGGCTCACCCGTGCTGCTCCGGCGGCTTCTTTCGGCGTACGGCGAGCCGGCGGCCCTGATCCGTGAGCTGAACGGCCGCACCGACCGGGCGGCTGTCCTGGCCGGTTTCGCCCCGGCCGTGCTCGACGCCGCGCGGTCCGGCGACCCGGCCGCGTTGGAGATCCGCGCCGAGGCCGGCCGGCACCTGGCCGACACGGCCCTCGCGGCCCGGCCGAGGGGGCTGGCCGGGCGGGTGGCCCTGACCGTCGTCGGTGGACTGCCCGACCACCACGCCGACTTCCGCGCCGAACTGGTCGAGCGGCTCGACCCCGGCTTCGCGGTGCGGCCGGCCGCCGGGCCGCCGGTTGACGGAGCGTTACGGCTGGCCGCGGACGCGGCGGCCGGCCGGGTGCCGCCCGGACTCGCCCACTACGGGGTTCAGATGTCCGGATGACGGTCCGTTCCGGACATTGCCGGAATGGTGCGCCCGATCGACCCGGCCCGGCGACCCCTCGTACGGTATCGGGCTCCGAACGTCCTCAGCTCAGCGTGATCTCTCGCGGACTCATCGTGTCTCCTGCAAGCTTCAACCACCGACAGGATGCGATCGCGAAAGGAGCGCTCGGTGACGACTACCGACATTCGAGCCCACCGGCGGGTGCTCAGCGGCGGCAACGCGGGCACGATCTACACGACCCGCCAGAAGCGATCGTCTTCGGACACGATCCGGCCGCTAACCCCCGAGCGGGCGGTCGACCGGCTGCGCGAGCTGGCCGCGGCCGGGCGGCTGTCCGACGCCGCGGCCGAGGGCCGGCCCGATCGCACCGCGCTGGTCGGCGCGGCGTACACGCTGGTCTGGCCGATCGTCTACAGCCAGGTGACACGGCGCTTCGAACGGCAGCGCGGGCACCACGGCTGCGCGGCCGGGGTGGCCAACCTGCTCGACGAGTGCCTGGACCGCTTCCACGACGACGTCGAAGGCGTGGTCGACGACCTGCTCACCCACGCCCACAAGCCGATCCTCAACGTCGAGGCGTGGGTGTCGTCGCGGGTCGGGGCGGCGACCGTCAACGCGTACCGCCGGCGGCGCGGCAGCCGAGGCGCCCTGCAGCGGCCGCGGCTTCCCGGCTGGCTGGCCGGCGAGCTCGGCCACGACCGCTGGCTGGGCGCGCTGGCGGTCAACATCCTGGTCTGGGTCGGGGTGGCCGGCACCGCGGGCTGCGAGTTGTGGCCGCTCGACGCGTGGGCCCAGGAACGCGGCGCGACGACCGGCGACTGGTGGGGCAGCGATCCGGCCGCCGTGGAGCGTGACATCGTGCGGGTGCTCGCGGCCATGCGGACGCGCCCGGAGTGGTACGAGTCGTTCGTCGAGCGCCCGCTCGGGGCCAAGCAGACGCCGGTGGTCGCGGCGGCCACCGACGTCTACGGCGAACCGGTGGCCCCGCTCGACCTGGGCGATCCCGACCGGCGGATCGACGGCGAGCTGCACCGGCTGGCCCACAACGCCGTACTGGTGATCGGTGACCGGATCCGCCGGGGCGAGGCGGCCGAGGAGGTGGTCGCCGAGGTGATCCGCACCGTGTTCGGCGGCTCGGTCACCAGCGCGTTCGACCAGGTGCCGCACCGCGACGCCGACCCACTGGGCGGGGTCACCGGCGCGCTCGTCGATCGCGACCGGCTGGCCCGGATCACCTCGACCGCGCTGTCCATTCTGGGTGAGCGAGACACCTGATCCGGCTACCCGTCGGGGCCCGGGACTAGCTACCTAGCCCCCGGGCCGACGTAGAACCAGCCGCGCTCGACGAACTGCTTCTCCGGCAGGTCGACGACCATCTCGTGGAAGTCGCCGGCCCGCGGCGGTTCCACGGCGTGCTCGATGACGTCGCGGTAGAGCACGTCCGGCAGGCCGAGGACGTAGCAGGCGGCCGGGTTCTCCTTGACCGCCGCGCGCAGCGGCGCGCTGTCGAGGATCCGGTGCACCGCGATCGCCGAGGTGCCGACCCAGCCGTTGTCGCCCTCCTTCACCAGGCCCCGGTGCAGGGCGACCCGCAGCCGCATCCGCTCGTCGGCCGGCATCCCGGTGTCGCGCTCGACCAGCCGCGCGCCCAGCTCGTGCAGCAGGCCGGGGATGACCTTCGACTCGTCGATGCCGACCGGCAGCACGGTGAACTGGCCGTCGCCCTGCGGCTGCGGACGCACCGCGCGGTCGGCGATCCCGGCCGCGCGCCGGGCCCGGCCGAGCACCTCGACCAGATCCCGCTGGAGGATCTCGGTTTCGAGATTGGACCGCCGGCTGTAGCTGACCACGTCGGCCGCCACGCAGAGCCGCACCGCGGCCCCGGCGGTGGCCTCGGCCGGGGTCAGGCTTTCCGCGAACGGGATCGCTTCGGAGAGTACGGCGCTCCGCCGCCCGCCCGGCCCGGCCGTCTCCACCTGGGCCGACAGGGTGCCGGTGACCTCGGTCGCGGCGGACGGGATCTCGAGCACGGCGTGCACCGCGTACGTGCGGGCGCGCGGCTCCTCGTACGCCCAGCTGAACACCGGGGTCTGCAGGCCGGTCGTCCACGCCCGCGGCGCGCCGGGCCGCCCGAACAGCCGGCGCAGCCAGCCCGCCCGGCCCCGCGCCGCGGCGACAGTGCGGGCGGCGACCGGGGAGGACGGCTCGATCGCGTCGCCGACGTCGACGAGACCGAGCGCGTCGGCGTCTTCGGGCAGGTGCACCGCCCGGCGGCCGGTTCCGGCGAGGGTCACCTTGAAGCGGGCCCCGGTGTAGTGGCGGCCGGCGGGCGGCCGGTCGAGGTCGAACGCGAACAGCGCCCCCACGTACCGCAGGCCGGCCGAACCGGCTCGCCGGCGCAGGCGGGGCGGCAGGTCGGCCGGGGAGACCTCGTAGAACAGGGGATGGCCGCACCGGACACCGGACCCGGGCTCGTCGGACAGCGGCGGGACGCCCCGCGCGGACGCCTCGGTCAGCTCGCCGTAGGCCAGGATCTCGTCGTCGCGCAGAAACTGCTCATCGGACACGCCAGGAACTGACGGACAGCACTACTTCCCGGGGACCGGTGACCAGGCCACGCCGTACCCGTAGCCCTCGCGCAGACGGCCGCGGGCGTTCCCCGGACGCCCGGTCGTCGCCGAGGCCGGACGAGGGTGGTATCAGCCCTGCTCCACGACGGCGCCGCCCTTTCCGCCCTGGTCGAGCCGGTCCTGACGATCGTGGACCGACTCGCCGAGCAGGCGGCCACGGTCGGCGATCGTGGCGTCGATCGCCGCCCGGGCGTGGCCGCGCTCGCGGGCCGCGCCGAGCGCCGACCGCAACTCCGACTCGAGCAGGGCCCGCAGCGCGTCCACCTGCCCGCCGGTCAGCTCGCCCGGCGGGGCCCGTCTGGTTTGATCGTTCATGATCACCGATCCTTGCCGATTACGCACCGTCCCCACGTACTGACGGACGAGAAGCGGGCCTGTCTTATTGGGCCACCTTGGCCATCTCGCGGATGGCCACGGCGGCGCGGACGAAGGTGTTGTCGGCGAGGTCACCGATGGTCTCGATGCCGAACGCCTGGCGGAGGCCCTCCGCCTCGGCCTCGTCGATGCCGGACAGGGCGGAGACCGGTGCGCTGACGAGATCGGTGACGGAGCTGGACTGATATTCGGGGTCGAGGACGGCGTCGAGGTTCACGGAGACGGCCATGCTGATTCCTCCCGTGGTCGGCACGGTCCACTCCGGACCGCTACTCGATGCTGTCATGCGGTCGCGATCAGTCAAGTCGGGCCGAAAGAAACGGGCGGCCTTCGGTTCCGTATGGTCGTGACCGTGCGACGGGTTCACGCCGACAGTCTCGGCGCCTGGCTGATCAAGGGCAATGCGGATCGGGCCGACCTGATGGGCCGGTTCGCCGGTGAACCGCGGGTGACCCGGTGGTGCGTGCAGCCGAGCTACCGACTGGACCTCATGCGAGCGGGCCAGCCGGTGCTGTTCTGGGCCAGCGGCAGCCGTCGGCGCGACGTCCCGTACGGGATCTGGAGTCTCGGCCGGCTGGCCGGCCCGCCCGAGCGGGAGGACGCGGACGGCGGCTGGTCGGTGCCGCTCGATCTGGTGGTCCTTCCCCGAGCCGGCCCGGCTGCGGCGGGAGGTGCTGCGGGCCGACGACGAGCTGACCGGCCTGGAGGTGTTCCGGCAGCCTCAGGCGGCGAACCCGTCGTTCGTCACCGTCCGGGAGTTCGCCGCGATCGCGCGGCTTCTGGCCGCCTGACGTCGAGTCCTCACGGGCCGGCGAGGCCGGTTGCCGAGGCCTTGAGGAGGTCGCGCAGGCGGGGGGCGAAGTCGAGCGCGACGTGCCCCCACTCCGGCACCTGGTCGTAGAGCGCGGCCAGCGTCGGCGTGGGGTGGGCCAGCTGCCACAGGTAGGCGGACAGGGCCAGCGCGGTCGCGATCAGATCCTGCAGCTGGACCGGGGTCATCGTGCTCGCGGCGGCCAGCGTCGCGACGATCTCGTCGTGGGCGGCGAACGCGTTCGTCTTGTAGCGGTGGGCCCGCTCGAGGGCGACGTCGCCCTCCAGCGTCAGCGGCACGTGGGTCAGCAGGTCGCAGAAGACCGGCAGCCCGGTCAGGGTGGTGCTCAGCGTCGCCGCGGTGGCGGCCGGGGCCAGGCCGGTGCGGTCGCCGACCTCGGCGAGGACGGCGTCGCGCCACTGGCCCCAGCCGCGCTCGGCCAGTTCGAGCAGCAGTTCCTCTTTGCTCGCGTAGTAGCGCCGCACCCCGGTGCGATGCAGCCCGGCCCGTTCGGTGACCGCGGCGAGCGTCACATAGCGGACGCCGCCGAGCTCCTGAGCCAGGCCCTCGGCCGAGGCCAGCAGGGCCTCGGATCGCCGTGCCTTGTCGTCCGCCGACCGTGCCCGCTGCATTCCCGGAGCATAACGCACGTCGTGATGCGCTATGGTTAGCGCATCACGAGGTGCGTTATCTAGGGAGGGCGCTGTGAAGGCCATACAACTCACCAGCTTCGGCGGTCCCGAGGTGCTCACGCCGACCGACCTGCCGGATCCGGAACCCGGCCCCGGCCAGATCGCGATCGACGTCACCCACGCCGCGGTCGGGCTGGTCGACGTCTACATCCGCCAGGGCCTCTACCGGGAACGGGCGGGGCTGCCGCAGCCGCCGTACGTGCCCGGTCTCGAGGTCGCGGGCACGGTGCGCGCGCTCGGCGACGGAGTCACCGGCTTCTCGATCGGCGAGCACGTGGTGTCGCTCTCCAACAACGCGACCGGCGGCTACGCGACGGTCTATGCGGCCGCCCAGGAGCGGGTCGTCTCGGCGGAAGGCATCGACCCCGCGCTCGCGGTGGCCGTCCTGCCCAACGCGATCATGGCCCATGTCGCGCTCACCCGGGTCGCCCGCATGGCGCCGGGCGAGAACATCCTCATCCACGGCGCCCTGGGTGCGCTCGCGGCGGCTTTCCCCGGCATAGCCCGCAACCTCGGCGCCGGCCGGGTGGTGGGCACGGTCCGCGGCGAGCGTACGGCGTCGGCCGCGGCCACCCGGCTCCCGTACGACCTGGTCGTCGACTCGAATCGGCTGCCCGACGAGAAGTTCGACGTCATCATCGACCCGGTCGGCGGCGACGTACGTACCCGGAGCCTCGACCGGCTGGCCCCGTTCGGGCGCATGCTGCTGGTCGGCAACGCGAGCGGCGACTGGGACAACCGCCTGCCGAGCAACCCGATCTGGCACGGCAACCTGGTGGTGGCCGGCTTCAACTCGGGCGGCTACTTCCCGGCCCACCCCGACGTGATGGCCCCGGCCGCCGAAGCGGCCCGACAGGCCGTCTCGGCCGGACTGGCCGACGTCGAGATCGAGGTGCTGCCCCTGGCCGCCGCGGCGACCGCCCACGAACGCCTGGAGAACCACTCGGCGAACGGCCGCCTCGTCCTGGCCACGGCCTAGCTCGGCAACCTAGGCCGGAAACCGGAAAGCGTATTTTGAAGCCGGCCACCTACGAACCGAGAATTCGTGACGGTGAAATCAAAGGATGTCGCAGACTTCCGGCGCTAAGTTCTCGGGCGTGGCCGGCACTCTGCGGCCGATGTTCAAGGGTCGGCTTGGTCATGTGCTGCTCGACCGGGACCTTCTCGAGCGATTTGTCCAGTTCCTCCGGGCGGCGATGGCGGGCGAGGGGGAGCAGAGGTTCGCGTTCGACCACGCAATCGATGTGCATCTGCGCTAGCTGATCGACGACGCGCCGGCGGCGGCCATGAGGGAGGTTGATCCTGAACTGGTCACCATGGTCCAGGAACGATATGGCGTCTGGCTCGACCGCTGACGTGTGAACCAAACACGCGAAGCTCCGGCCGGAGCTTCGTCGTTTACCGGCTGGCCGAAGGGCTGCGGGAAGGCTCGACGTGGTGCGGAACGGGTATGGCCTGCACGGTCGCGGTGGCTCGGGGTGGGCAGCAGCGCTGCTTGGTGAGGATCGCGCGGCCACGGCAGGTTGGGGCATCGGCGAAGGAGCGGCAGCCGATCGGAGCGAGCCGTGGTTGCCTCGGGGCGAACGGTGGCCGGCCTGGAGACGAAAGGCCGGCCACCGGGAGTCTCAGCGGCTCAGGCGTAGTGTTCGCACCTCGAACGGGCTCAGGGACAGCGGGATCTCCGAGCCCGTGACGGCCACCTCGTCGTCGAGTGGCCTCTCCAGCAGTGACACCGTGACGGTCTCGCGGATCGGCACGTGTGCGGTCAGCGTGCCGACCGCGCGGCGGCCCAGGGACTCGTAGAGGCGGACGATGATGTCGCCGCCGTGGTCGTCGGCCAGCTTGACGCTCGACAGCAGGATGCCCTCGCCGGTGACCGAGACCAGGGGCTCGAACCCGTGGTCGCCGGTCACCACGCGCTCGGCCAGGTTGAGGTCGAGACCGGCCGCGGTCGCGTCCGCGATCGAGGAGCCGATGACCAGGCCGTAGGCGCACGTCTGCCGGCCCTGGTCGGTGTCCGGGTCGGGGAACCGGGGCGCCCGCAGCAGCGACAGGCGCACGGTGGTCGTGACCCCCTGGACCGGGTCGGAGTCGCGGGTCAGGTCGTAGCCGTAGGTCGAGTCGGTGACCAGCGACGCCCCGAAGCCCGGCTCCTCGACGTGCACGAACCGGTGCATCGACGCCTCGAACTTGGCCGCCTCCCAGCTGGTGTTGGTGTGCGTGACCCGCTTCTGATAGCCGAACTGGGTCTCCGCCGCCACCTGCTCGGCGCGTACGTCGAACGGGAACGCCACCTTCAGGAACTTCTCGGTCTCGTGCCAGTCCGTTTCCTGGGCGATGTGGAGCGTGCGGCTGCCGGCGGCCAGCGAAATCGCCTGCCGCACCCGGGATTTCGAGAACGAGCGCTCGACGACGACCCGGCCGTCCTCGACCCGGATCGAGTCGGCGTCGAGCAGATCGGTGATCCGGTTGCGATAGAACCGGTCGACGTCCCACGCGTCCCACATGTTGGGGAAGTCTTGGTGCAGCTGCAGCAGATTAGCCGGTTGGCCGGCGGCGATCGCGTCCCGCCCGGTGGACAAGTCGATCGCCGAGGTGATCAGCCCGTCGGCCGAGATCGTCACCGAGACGAGTTCGTTGGCCAGCACGAAGCCGCCGTCCCGGGCTTCCGGCGTGATCAGAGCCGGCCCGGAGTGACGCCGGGCGGCGAGCCCGGGCACGCCATGGCGGGCCAGCGGCGCCGGGTTGAAGGCGATCGGAACCGAGCCGTCACCGGCCAGGACCTGGGTCGCGGTCGCGATGACCGCTTCCGCCCGGTCGTGGATCTTCTCGTACGCGGTGACCGCCTCCCGGTGCACCCACGCGATCGACGTGCCCGGCAGGATGTCGTGGAACTGGTGGAGCAACGTCTCTTTCCACAGCGCGTCCAGCTCGTCGTACGGATAGGGCGCCCCTGCCCGCACGGCCGCCGTCGCCGCCCACAACTCGGCCTCGATGAGCAGGTGCTCGCTGCGCCGGTTGCCCTGCTTGGTCCGGTGCTGGCTGGTCAGTGTGGCCCGGTGCAGTTCCAGATAGAGCTCGCCCACCCAGACCGGTGGATGCGGCAGTTCGGCCGCCGCGTCGGCGAAGAACTCGTCGGGGTGCTGCCACCGCACCCGCGGGCTGCCCTCGAAGTCGGCCAGCCGCCGCGCCCGCCCGGTCATCTCGCGCGTGGTGCCGCCTCCGCCGTCGCCGAAGCCGACCGGTGCCAGCGACCGCGTCGCCAGCCGTGACTCCCGGAACTGCCGGGTGGCCTTGGCCAGTTCGGCCCCGGACAGCTGCGAGTTGTAGGTGTCCATCGGCGGGAAGTGGGTGTACACGCGCGACCCGTCGATGCCCTCCCACAGGAAGGTGTGGTGGGGGAACTTGTTGACCTGGTTCCACGAGATCTTCTGGGTGAAGAACCACTCGAACCCGGCCCGGCGCATCAGCTGGGGCAGCGCGGGGGAGTAGCCGAAGCTGTCCGGCAGCCACACCCCCTTGCACTCCACGCCCAGCTCGTCGCGGAAGAACCCCTGCCCGTACGTGAACTGTCGCACCAGCGCCTCGCCGGTCGGCATGACCGTGTCGCTCTCCACCCACATGCCGCCGACCGGAATGAACGTGCCCTCGCCGACCGCCTTGACGACGCGCTCCCAGACCTCGGGGCGGTGCTCTTTGAGCCACGCGTACTGCTGGGCGCTGGACATCGCGTATTTGAAGTCGGGTTCCGTCTCCATGAGCGAGGTCATGCTCGACGCCGTGCGCGCCACCTTGCGGATCGTCTCGCGGATCGGCCACAGCCAGGCCGAGTCGATGTGGGCGTGGCCGATCGCCGAGACGCGGTGGGCGCTCGCCTCGGCCGGTGAGGCCAGCACCTCGGAGAGCACGTCGCGGGAGATGGCGGCCGTGCCCGCGATGTCCTGCAGGTCGAGAACGTCCATCGCGTCGTCGAGCGCCTGCAGGATCCGCATCCGCCGAGGAGCGGTCTCCGGCAGGGTCGCCTGGATCTCCAGCAGCACATCGATGTCGAGGGCGAGCTCGTAGGTAACGAGATCGAGCACCGCGAGATCCATCCGGCGGACCTGGTAGAGCGGCCGGGGCGACGACGTCTGGATGTCGCCTTCCTGAGTCGGCAGGAACGGGTGGTAGTCGAGCAGCACCGGGTTGGACGCGGCCTCCAGATAGAGCTCGACCTCGGGGCTGTCGACCGGGATCCACTGGTTGCGCGGGTTGATCGACTTCACCGGGCTGCCGTCCGGCCGATAGACCAGCGCCTCGGCCTGGAAACCCGGCATGTTGCGGTCGAACCCGAGGTCGACCAGCACCTCGACGTGCTTGCCCGCCCACGAGGGCGGAACCGTGCCGCGCAGCCGGAACCACGTCGTGCCCCACGCCGGCCCCCACGACGACCCGGCCGTGAACGGCTCGTAGGAGAGCGCGAGCCCCTCGGCGGGCGGGATCGGCTCGCCCGGCAACGCGTGAGCCGCTATCTCGAGGGGCGCTGACAGGGGGTGGACCGCGGGCAGGATGCGTTCGTTGAGGACGCGGGTCGCGCGTCCGACGGTGAGCGGGATGTCGTCGTGCACGGGGGTCCCTTTCAGCTGTGCGAGGCGAGCGTGATCCGTGGTCCGGGGCCGTCGCCGGCCGCGTCGAGCCAGGCCCGGTAGAACTCTCTCCGAGGCCCGGCCGCGGCGCGGTGGCCGTAGACAGTGTCGTCGAGGGGCAGTGTCGGCACGGTGTCGGCGATCGACACCTCGCCGCCCCTCAACCGGGTGATCATCTCGGCGAACCGCCGGCCGGTCGGCTTGAGCTGCCCGTCGCTGGTGAACAGCCCGAGGTCGTACTCCAGCTCGGGGAAGTCGAGCAGCTCCCGGCCGACGTCGTGCGAGCACCACCAGGTGACGCCGTAGAGCCCGTCGACCGCGGCCACCCGCCGGAGCGTCTCTTCCAGAAATTGCGGACCATCATCGACGACATTGGTCGGTGCGCCGACTTCCTGCAACCAGACCGGGCGGTCCGGCTCGGTGTGCCAGGCGGCGGCGAGGCGGCAGAGATATTCGGCGTGCCGCGTCGAGCCGCGGCTCAGGCCCCCGTACGCCTGTGCGGCGCCATTGAAAACCCAGGAGTGCGTGATCGTCGCGTCGCCGTGGTCGACCGCGTGCCGGGGCTCGAACGGCTGGGTGTCGTCGTACCAGGCGGCGTCGTACATCGCGTGCGTGAGCAGCACGCCGGCCGGCGCCTCGGACCGGGCCGCCGCGGTCAGCCGGCGCAGCCACTCGGCGGCTCCGTCGGGGGTGACCGGATGGGGCGACGGGTGCGGCGCGGCCGCGAACTGGTTGATCTCGTTGCCGAGCGTGATGCCGAGCAGGTTGGGCCGGTCGGCCACGGCCGCCACGAGCCTCCGCACGTATTCGCAGAGCGAGCCGACGACCGCCGGATCGGTGAACATGTTGCGGCGGTGCCAGCTCTCCAGCCAGGACGGCACGAAGTCGAAGCTGGAGAGGTGGCCCTGCAGCGCGTCGACATTGACGTCGAGGCCGAGGTCGCCGGCGATGTCGACGACCGTGGCCACGTCGTCGAGCGCCGTGCGCCGGATCACGCCGCGGTTGGGCTGGACGAGCGGCCACAGCGGCATCAGGCGGATGTGGTCGACGCCGAGCCCGGCGATCGCGGTCAGGTCGCGCCGGGTGTCGGCGGGGGAGAAGTCCAGCCAGGAATGGAACCAACCGTGGGAAGGGGTGTAGTTGACACCGAATTTCACCCTTTGACTCCACCCTCCTCGACGCCTTTGAAGAAGTACCGCTGCAGCACGCTGAAGATGACCGCGATCGGGATGAAGGCGATCATGGTGCCTGCCGCGATCATGCGCTGGTCCTGCACGAACGTGCCCGAGAGATACTGCAGACCCACCGTGAGGGTGTACTTCTCGGGCGTCGTGATGACGATCAGCGGCCACAGGAAGTCGTCCCACGCGCCGATGAACGCGAAGATCGCGACCACGGCCACGGTGCCCCGTACGGCCGGCAGGGCGACCCGGATCAGCCGCTGCCACGCGTTCGCCCCGTCGACGATCGCGGCCTGGTCGATGTCGTCGGGCAGCATCCGGAAGGCGTTGTAGAGCAGCAGCACGTTGAGCGCGGCGACCATGCCGGGCAGCGCCACGCCGAGCAGCGAGTCGGCCAGGCCGATGTCCCGGACGGTCACGAACTGCGAGATGATCGTGACCTCGCCGGGCAGCACCAGCGTCGACAGGAAGAGGCCGAGCACGATCCGGCGGCCGCGGAAGCGCAGCCGGGCGATGGCGTAGCCGGCCAGGGTCGCGAAGACGATGTTGCCGCCGACGGTCAGCGCGGCCACGATCAGCGAGTTGCCGATGTAGCGCCAGACCGGCACGGCCTCGGCGACCCGGGCGTAGTTGCCGAGCGTCGGCTGGTGCGGGATCAGCTGCGGCGTGGTCGTGTAGATGTCCTCGCCCGCGCCCTTGAGTGAGGTCGACAGCTCCCAGAGGAACGGCCCGACCGTGATGATCAGGACGAGGATCAGCAGCGCGTAGCGAAGCGCCTTCTCGCCCGGGCCGGCGGTCCCGATCGCGGTGAAACGGCGCCCGCCGCTCATCGCTCACCCCGGTTGTTGAGGCGGGCCAGCACGAGCATCGGCACGAGCGTGACCACGAACAGCAGCACGCTCAGCGCCGACCCGTAGCCGAGGTCGCCGAAGAATCCGCCGGTGTACTGCTGGATCAGCATGACCAGCGAGGAGTCCTCGCCGCCCGGGCCGCCCTTGCCGCCGGTGAGGATGAACAGTTCCGAGAACACCCGCAGGGCGGCCACGCTGACCAGGATCGCGACCAGGAACATCGTTCCGCGTACGCCCGGAACCGTGACCGAGAAGAACCGGCGCACCGGGCCGGCCCCGTCCATCGCCGCCGCCTCGTGCAGGTCCTTGCGGACGTTCCCGAGGGCCGCCAGGTAGACGATCATGTAGTACCCGAGGCCCTTCCAGACCGTGAGGCTGATCGCGCTGAGCACGACCAGCCAGCGGTCGGTCAGGAAGGGCAGCGGATGCTGCAGGACGTGCATCGACCGGGCCACGTTGTTGATCAGGCCGCGGTCGTCGAGCAGCCAGGTCCACATCAGGCCGACCACCACCGCCGACGCGATCACCGGCACGTAGAACGCGGTGCGGAAGAACGCGATGCCCGGCAGTTTGCGTTCGACCAGCACGGCCAGCAGGAGCGGCAGCACGGTCAGCAGCGGCAGGCAGACGACCATGTAGACCACGCTGTTGAGCAGCGCGCTCCACACCTGGCTGTCGTGGATCAGGTCGGTGTAGTTGCGGGCACCGACCCAGTCCACGTTCCCGCCGAGCGGCCTCGCGTCGGTGAACGACAGCCGCAGCGTGTTGATCGACGGCCAGACGCTGAAGAGCAGGAGCCAGGCCAGCGCCGGGGCGACCAGCACCCACGGAGTGAACCAGCGGTGTGCTCTCACTTCTGCCGGGACAGCATCTGGTTGAGCTTGGCCACCGCGTCGTCGAGCGCCTTCCGGCTGGTCACCGAACCCTTCAGCGCCAGGGCGATCTGCTGGTCGAGGATGGTCTGCATGTCCTGGTTCAGCTCGTACGGCGCGAGCGACTTCGCCGTCTTCAGCTCGTTGAAGGCGAGCACCCGGGCGTGCGCCAGCTCGCTGCCGTCGTCCTTGGCGAAGTACGGGTCGGAGGCCGACGCGCTGGTCGACGGGAAGATGTTGACCAGGTGGCCGAACTTGTTCTGGTTGTCGGCGTTGGTGACCCACTCGGCCAGCGCGGTGGCGGTCGCCAGGTGCTTGCTCTTGGCCGAGACGCTGACGCCCTGCACGTACAGCGGCGGGGTGTCGAGGGCGTTGGTGACCGCGACGTTGCCCTTGAGGCTCGGGTTGTCCTTCTGGAAGTCGGCCAGGCCGGTCGCGCCGCCGGTGCTCCAGGCGACCTTGCCCTGGGTGAACAGCTTCGAGTTGCCCTGGTAGTCGCTGTTGAGGACGCTCGACGGCAGGTAGCCCTTCTGGAAGGCGTCCTTGTATCGGTCGACCAGCGCCGCCGCCTGGTCGGTGTTGAACACGAACTTCTTGCCGTCGTCGCTGAGGATCGGGATGCCGGCCCGGGTGAAGTCGGTGGCATCCGGCTTGCGGCTCATCAGGAAGTTGTCGGGGCACTTGGCGTGCATGGTCGCGGCCTGCGCGAACAGCTCGTCGGTGGTGGCCGGTGGTTTGGCCGGGTCGAGCCCGCACGCCTTGAACTGCTTGGTGTTCCAGTAGTCGAGGTCGGTGTTGAGGTACCACGGGTAGGCGTAGACCGCGCTGCCCAGGCCGCTGTATTTGTAGGCGTCGATTCCGCCCGCGACGTAGGTGCTGTCGAGGTCCACCCCGGCGCCCTTGCTGACGTCCTTGAGCAGGCCCTGGCGGGCGAGCGGGAGCGCATAGTCGGGCGGCAGGTTGATCACGTCGGGGAGCGTGTTGGACGCCGCCTGGGAGAGCACCTTGTCGGCGTAGCCGTCGCCCGGCTGGTCGAGCAGCTGCACCTTGGTGCCCGGGTATTTCGCCTCGAACCCGCTGATCAGCTGGTTGAGGTAGTCGGTGAACTTCGGGGTCAGGGCCCAGGTCTGCAGCGTGACCGTGCCGCTGACGCTGTCGCTTGCCGGTTTGTCCCCGGATCCGCCGCAGCCGGCGAGCCCGAGGGTCATGGTCGCCAACACGGCGACGGCGGCGTGCCTGATTCGCATGGCTCCTCCTGTGGCGGTCAGGGGTCGGTTCAGGGGCCATCGTGGGCAACTAAAGCGATATAGTCAATGACTTACATGCATCGATCATTAACTTGTTTCGCACCGATGAAGTTCCTTGTCAACGACGCGATCCGAGCACTATGGTGCGCTCTAAACCGGTGTATCCAGCTGAGAAGTGGGCCGTGGCCAATCGTCCGACGATCGCCGACATCGCGAAGCGCGTCGGAGTCTCGCCCGGCGCGGTCTCGTTCGCCCTCAACGGCCGGCCCGGAGTCAGCGAGCAGACCCGCGCGCGCATCCTCGAGGTCGCCCGCGAGATGAACTGGCGGCCGCACCGCGCGGCCCGCGCGCTCGGCGGATCACAAGCCGGGGCGGTCGGCCTGGTGCTCGCCCGCGACCCGCGCACGCTCGGCTCCGAGCACTTCTACACCCAGATCCTGTACGGCATGCAGGAGGCGCTCTCGGCCCGCTCGATCGCCGTCCAGATGCAACTCGTCCGCGACACCGACGCCGAGATCGCCCTCTACCGCGACTGGGCCTCCGAGCACCGGGTCGACGGCCTGGTGCTGGTCGACCAGCAGGTCAGCGACCCGCGCATCGAGATCGTGCGGGAGCTGAGCATCCCGACCGTGACCCTGGGCCTGCCCGCGTCGGCCGGGCTGCTGTCCAGCGTCTGGGCCGACGACCACGAGGCGATGACCACGATCGTCGACTACCTGGCCGCCCTCGACCACCGCCGCATCGCCCACGTCGCCGGCCCGCCGATCTATCAGCACACCGCCCGGCGCATGCAGGCGCTCCGCGAGCACGCCGGCGCCCGCGGCCTCGAGGCGAGCGAGTCGCTGCCGACCGACTTCAGCGACGCCCAGGGCGCGGCCGCGACCCGCGCGCTGCTGTCCCGCCCCCGGCCGCCGACCGCGATCGTCTACGACAGCGACCTGATGGCGGCGGCCGGCCTCGGCGTCGCGCTCGAGATGGGCGTCCCGGTCCCGCAGGCGCTCTCGATCGTCTCGTTCGACGACTCGGTGCTCACCCGCATCGTCCACCCGGCACTGACGTGCCTCTCCCGCAACACGTACGCGCTGGGCGCCCAGGTCGCCGAAAGCCTCCTCGAGGTGATCGCCGACCCGTCGTCGCTGCTCAGCGTCCGCACCGAGACGCCACGCCTGGTGGTGCGGGGCAGCACGGCCCGAGCCTAGGGTCCCCACCCGGAAACGCCGCTCAGGAAGGCCTCCAGGTGCTCGGCGAACATCGGCCGGCCCAGCAGCGCGCCCTGGCCGAGGCGGCACCCGGCCGCGCGTACGGCGTCGAGGTCGGCCTCGTTCTCGAGGCCGTCCGCGATGATCTCCAGGCCGAGCCGGCGCCCGAGCGCGACCGTCACGTCCATGACCGCGCCCGCCTGCGAGGTGTCGAAGACCTCGCGGTCGATCTTCAGCAGGTCGATCGGCAGGATCCGCAGCCGGCTCAGCGACGTCGGCCCGGCCCCGAAGTGGTCGATCGCCGTACGGATGCCGTCCGCCCGCAACCGGCCCAGCTGGCCGGCCAGGTCGTCGGCCGGCGGCTGGGCCGGCGATGCGGCCGGCGAGGAAGCCAGGTCGCGCTCGGCGACGCCGATGACCAGGGCGGACGGCGGGATCTGAAAGAGCTCGAGCGCGTTGTGGAGCCCGGCCTGGAAGGTCGGGTCGGAGAGCGCGCGCGGTCGCACGTTGAGGGCCAGCCAGAGCGACTCGTGCCGCTCGCGCCAGGTCAGCAGCAGGCGGCACGAGCGGTGCAGGGCCCACTGCGTGACCTTGCCGAGCAGGCCCAGATCGTCGGCCAGCGCCAGCAACTCGGGGCCGGGCACCGGGCCGAGCGTCGGATGCCGCCAGCCGACCAGCGCCTCGACCCCGACCGCGCGATCGCTCGACAGGTCGACGACCGGCTGGAACGTTAGCTCCAGGGCGCCCCGCGCGACGGCCTGCGGAAGATCCTGCTCCAGTGTCGACCGGCGGAGCAGCCGCGACTCCATCTGCTCGTCGTACCACTCGGCGGCGCCCGGCGGTCCCGAGCGTACGGACCGAAGCGCAAGCACCGCTTGCCGGATGACCTCGTCGGTGCCGGTCTCCGGCACCAGGTCGGCGAGGCCGGCCCAGGCCGAGAGATGGGCGATCGTGCCGGCCGCCGTGTAGGGCACGGTCAGCGCGTTGACCAGCTGACTGGCCAGCAGATGGGCGCGCACGGCACCGCACCGGGTCAGCACCGCGAACCGGTTCTCGCCCAGCCGGGCGGGCACGTCCGCGGTCTCCACCCCGGTCCGCAGCCGGCGGGCCGCCTCGGCCACCACCACGTCGGCCAGATCGGGCCCGTGCACGTCGCCGATCGCGGTCAGCCCGCCCAGCTCGATGACGATCACCGCGCCGGCGTCCGGGATCAGCTCGCCGGCCCGGCGCAGTCCCTCGCGGTTGGCCAGGCTGGTCTGCGGGTCGAGGAACGTCGCCTGCCGCAGTGCCTGCTCGAGGTCGCGCAGGTTGCCGACGTCGCGCACGTGCACGACCAGGCTCCGGCCGGGCCCGGCCGGATCGGAGCCGTTCGTCGTCCACTCGGTCTCGCGCCAGCGGCCGAAGCCGTCCCGCAACCGCACCGGAAGGCTCTCCCCGGTCTCCTCCCGCGACATCCGGGCCAGCAGATCACGGTGGACGGCGTCGGCCTGATCGGGATGGACCAGCGCCGAGACCGTACGCCCGAGCACGTCCTGATCGGACAGTCCGAACTGCCGGGCCGCGGCCGGCGACTGCCACCGCACCGCCAGGTCGGCGTCGAGGACCATCGCCACGTCGGCCGAGCCGAACACCAGGCTGCGCAGCCGGTTGCCCTGGTCGGTGAGGTGCACGGCGTGCCGTCGCAGCGTCAACGCCGACACCCACTCCCGGGCCGCCACCGCGGTGATCCCGATGACGCCCACGACGATCGACACCGAGTCGAGGCGGCCACCGTTGACCAGGTGCAGGATCGCGGCCAGCGCCGCCCCGAGCATCGGCACGGTGAGCAGCGGCAACCCGGCCGGTGGCTCGCCTCCGGCGGGCGGGATCGCTCGGACGTCGGGCCGGATCCGCACCGAACCGTGCCAGAGCAGCGCGCCAGCCGCGTTGCTGGCCGCCGCGGCGGCCAGGGCGGCGATCGACGCGTTCGGCTTCCCGGCGTAGTCCTGGGCGATGACCAGCGCGGTCAGTGCGACCAGGGCGAGCGCCGCACCGGGCGCGCACCACTGCAGCGCCGACCGGTGCCGGACCGCGTGCGCGCCGGCCACCGCGACCGTCGCCGCCGCCCCGCCCCCGACGATCAGCGCGGTGACCGCCGCACCACGGGCCGGGTGGCCGCTGAACATCAGCAGCCAGACCGGGAAGACCAGACAGGCGCTCACCCCGAGCGCGTCGAGCCCGAACCGCAGCCGGGCCAGCGGGTCGCGGCGCTGATGCGGCCGCAGCACCGCCGGCACCAGCAGCCCGGCCACGAAGAACAGGCTGACCAGCGGAATCTCGGCCGGTAGCGGCACCCCACCGGCCACCAGCGCATCGGGGACGACGAGGGCGGTGACCCCGCTGGCCACGCCGGCCAGCGCCAGGATGACGAGCCCGCCGGCCAGGGCGACCGCGCGGGCCCGCGGCCCGGCCGACCGGCCGGTCACCACCGCCCGCAGCATGAGGGCGGCGAACACGGCCGGTCCGGCGGTCAGCAGGCCGGCCGCGGCGGCCGTCGGGAGCAGCACCAGCGCGACGACCACGACGGCGGCGGTCGCCAGGGCGGAAATGACGGTGATCGCCGGACGGGGGGTTTCCATCGGCTTCATTCCAGTGGGTCCGAGGGGTGGACAGGGTGGTGCTGAATCGCTCAACGACCCGCCGCCGCGAGGGTTACGGCCCCCGGGCCAGAAACCGGCCGATCAGTGGCCACCACTCTGCTCGGTCAGAGCGGACGGAACAACAGGAATCCCTGATCATGGTGAGCCGCTCGAGGGTCATACCGGTGCAATAGACCACGAGCCGCCAGGGGGCGAGGGCCGGCGCGCTGTCCCGTCCCGCGACGTAGGGTTTCCGCATGATCATCCGACGGCCGGAGGATCTCGACCTCCGCGTGATCGACCGGGTCGCCCGGGGCGTGGACCGGATCTCGCTCGCCCCCGCACTGCTCGACGAACTCGGGTCGAGGCGGGCGGCGATGCTCGCCGCCCTGCGCGGCGACGAGCCGGTGTACGGCGTCAACACCGGGATGGGCGCGTTTTCGGGAGTACGCCTCGACGCCGAGGCGCAGGCCCAGCACCAGAACACACTGATGCTGGGGCGGGCCGTCGGCTCGGCGCCATGGTTACAGCGCGTGGACGCCCGTGCGGTTGTGGCGGCGCGCCTGCGTACGCTCATGCATCCCGCGGCAGGCGCCTCGCCGGACCTCTGCCTCAAGCTGGTCTCCCTCCTGGATCTCGATGTCGTGCCGGCCGTGCCGGCCCGTGGCTCCGGAGCCGCGGGCGAGATCATTCCGCTCGCCCACCTCGGCGCCGCCCTGATCGGCGCCGGCGAGTTCGTGGTCGCCTCGCCGGCCTTCGAACCGCGGCCGTTCGAGGCCAAGGAGGGCGTGGCCTTCCTCGAAGGCGTGCCCGGCCTGACCGGCATGGCCGCCGTGGCCTGCGGCGCGGCCCGGGCGCTGATCTCAGAGGTGGTGACCGTGTCGGGCCTGGAACAGGCGATCGTCGGGGCCAGCCTCGACCCGCTGCACCCTTCCCTGGGACGCGGCGACGACCAACTGGCCCGGGTGTCGGAGGCGCTACGGACCGCCCGCGGGGACGCACCGGCCCGCGGCCTGCAGGCACCGGTCTCGTTCCGGGTCACGGCCCCCGCCCTGGCGGTCGCCCTGCGGTCGGTCACCGCTCTCGAGGAGGCGGTCGGCCGGGCTCTGGACACGGTGACCGACTCCCCGGCATATCTCGAAGGCCGCTTCGTCGGAACCGCGGGCTTCGCGGGAACCGAACTGACCGCCGCCTGCGGCACCCTGACCACCGCGCTGGTCCACCTGGCCGAACTGGGCGCCACCCGTCTGCACCGGCTGCTCGACGACGCCCGCACCGGCCTGCCGCGCCAGCTCGCCGACACCCCGGGCCGCCACGCCGGCATGGCCACGGTGCACAAACGGGCGGTCGGGGTGGCCCACCGGATGCGGCGGTTCGCGGTGCCGGCGCTGGTCGGGTCGATGGAGACGTCGCTGGGGCAGGAGGACGTCCAGAGCTTCACCTTCGAGGCGGCGGAGTGCCTGCGGGAGGCCCTCGACGGGCTGCGCGAAGTGGTCGCCTGCGAGCTGCTGGCGGTCCATCAGGCCGGGTTGCTGGGGGCTGTGCTGCCTCCGGCCGGCCTGGTCGACGAGGCGGCCGGGCTGCTGCCGCCGGGCACCGTCGACCGGCCGTTCGGCCGCGACATCGACACCCTGACCGGGCTGCTCCGCGGCCGCCGGGATCAGGCGAGCGGCTGAGGAAGCCGGCCGGTCACTCCGGCGGGGCGGGGATCCTGCCGGCGGACGGCCAGGCTAGGGAAGACACCTGGGCAACGCCGGTTGATCGGGAATAGGTCGGTCATTTGCCCTAAAAGGGCCGCCCTTCCTGCCGAATGGGGCGGATGACAACCGGAAGAGGAGACGCACGATGCCGGCCCGCCATCGCCCCGGGATGACCGGGAGCCGTTTGCGCTCCGACGGCGGCTTCACGTTGCTCGAAGTCATGGTCGCGATGGCCGTCATCAGCACTGTCATGCTGTCTCTGGCCCCAGTGTTCGTGACCACCACGCGGGTCAACCACCAGCAGAGCGATCGGCAGGCGGCCATCCAGGCCGCCGATGACGCGATGGAGCGCGCCCGGGCCATTCAGGTGAGCGCGCTGCTCACCAACCGGGACCAGCAAAGCACCATCGACCAGGCTGTGGCCGCGCCGGCCGAGGTGCAGGAGTTGCTCGCCGGCGACAAGGACAACACGGCCGTCCTGAGCATCCCCGAGCAGGCCAAGCTGTACCTGGCGTGGGACGGCGCCGCCGCGCCGGGCGCCGGCACGACGGCCGCCCTGCCCACCACGTTCAATCCGCTCATGCTCAGCGGAGTCCAGTACAAGCAACAGTGGTTCATCGGCAAGTGCGGTCGCGCCACCCCCGCCGAGGACAACCTGCCGGAGGACCAGGTCCGGCCGTGCCAGGCCGGCCAGACGGGCAGCGGCTACACGCCGCTCTACCGCATCGTGGTGGCGATCGGCTGGACCGACCGGCTGTGCCCCGCCGGGTGCACGTACGTCACGACGTCGCTGATCAGCAGCACGACCGATGAACCGGTGTTCAGCATCCGCGACTCGATCCAGCGCGTGAAGATCACCTCGCTGTCCGGCCCGCAGACCAACGACATCTCCGTCCCGCTCAGCCTGCCGTTCACCGCCAGCGGTTCGGGCGTCTCCTGGAAGGCCACCGGCTTGCCGACCGGCCTGACCATCGACCCGGTCAGTGGCGTGATCAGCGGAACGCCGACCGCGGCCGCGGTCTTCAACGCCTGCCAGGTGACGGCGACGGACGCGAACGCCCAGGAGGACTACTACTCGTTCAGCTGGGTGATCAACAACCTGCCGACCATCGTGGCCCCGGGCAACATCAGCACCCCGGGCAGCGTGGCGTACTCGAAGACTTTCGTGGTCACCAAGACCACCGGCACCGCGCCTTACACCGGCACCGCGCCGTACACCTGGTCGTGGTCGGGCGTCCCGACCGTGACCTGGACAACCGGCACACCGGGCGGCCTGGCGATGGACCCGAACACGGGAATCGTCTCCGGCACGCCGAACGTGGCCGGCAGCACCACCGTCACGGTCAGCGTCACGGACAAGTTCGGCCTGGTCGGCAGCCGGGCCTTCACCTGGACCGTGGCGCCGCTGTCGGTGAACAGCTTCACCGTGCCCACCAACTCGAAGGTCGGTACCGCGATCACCCCGATCACGGTGACCGCCGCCGGTGGCATTCCGCCTTACCTGTCCTGGAGCGCCACCGGACTTCCCAACGGCCTCACCATCAACTCCGGCACCGGCACGATCAGCGGCACCCCGACCCTGGCCAGGAACCCCTTCACGAATGTGGTCATCAGCGTGACCGACTCGTCGGCCGATGCCGGGTCGCAGACCGCGAGCCGAGCCCCCTTCAGCTGGAAGGTGACGCCATGATGCGGCCGCTGTCGCGCCGGGCACCGGTCCGCGAGGACGCCGGCCTGACCCTCGTCGAGGTCATGGTCGCCATGGGCGTGATGTCGGTCGTCATGGTGATCGCCACCACTGCCATCACCCAGATCTACCAGTCGGTGAACGAATCGGAGAACAGCTCCGAGGCCCAGACGCAGGTCACCCGGGCCTTCGCCCGTCTCGACCAGGAGATCCGGTATGCCCGGGCGATCAGTACCCCGGCTGTGCTCAACGGCGACTACTACGTCGAATACCTGATAAGCGCCGACAACGTGGACACGTGCGTGGAGCTGCGCCTGCGGACGTCGACGAACGATCTGCAGCGCCGGCAGTGGACCAAGAGCGCGAGTGCGCTGACTCCGACCAGCTGGACCACGCTGGCGGCCGTGGTCACCTCCGGTGTGCCGTTCACGACGATTGCCGCGGACCGGGACACGCTGACCGGATTCCGCTTCCAGCGGCTGCGGCTCACCGTGAGCGCGGTGCTCGGCGGCGGTACCGGCAGCGCCTCCAGCACCAGCGGGGGTTCCACCCGTCAGACCGACGTCACCTTCACCGCGCTCAACGCCACCGCCGGCAAGAACCCCAACGGCAGCGATCCGAACGCCGCTACCTGCATTGAAGCCAGAGGAATTGCGTCATGAGACGACTCGACGACCGCGGATCCATGCCGCTCGCCCTCCTCGTGGTGACTATCGGTATGGGATTGAGCGCGACCCTGGCCGCCATGGTGATCACCCAGGTGCAGACCGGCGACTTCGACGCCCGGCGGGTGCAGGCGCTGCACGCCGCCCAGGCCGGCCTCGACGTCGGGTTGGCGGCCGTTCGCGGGGCGGTGGACTCAACCGGTGTGGGCGACACCGCGCTGCTCCCGTGCGGCCCACTCGAGGGCACGCTCGGCGACGGCACCACGCCGTCGTACCGCGTGACGATCAACTATTACGGCAAGGACCCGCAGGGCAAACCGTGGACCACGGACTCGCTGGGCAATCCCGTCCCGCCCGCCGACGGCGGAATCGACTGCGCGCATGCCCGGGTCAAGGACCCCGGCCCCGCCTTCGTCATGTTCGACTCGGTCGGGAGCGCGGCGAAGGGGGCGACGGCCGAGCGCGAACTGCGCGGCACCTACGTCGTGCACACCGACAACACCAACATCTCCGGTGGCCTCGTCCACGTCTCCGGCACCTCGAAGGACCTCTGCTTCGACGCGGGCTCCGCCGAGCCGGGCGCGGGGGCCCCGCTCACCGTTCAGCTGTGCAACGCCGGCGGCACGTCGCAGACCTGGGCGTACAACGAGAACCTCCAGTTCGTCCTGGTCGCCTCGCAGACTCCGGCGCGTCCGTTCGGCATGTGCCTGGACGCCGGCGGCTACCCGCGGGCGGACTACACCAAAGTTACGATTCCGGTGCTGCTGCAACCGTGCCAGAGCGAGACGCCGGCCCTGTATCGGCAGATGTGGAGCTTCAATGACAGCGCGCAACTGGTCGGCAGCAACGTCGGCGGTACCAACACCGACGGATACTGCTTCAACCTGCAGCAAGCCGACACGGCCGGCAGCGCCGTCATCCTCACCAAGACCTGCAACGCCTTCGCGGCGGACGCGAACGTCGGGGCCGGCCAGGCGGCGTCGCAGAAGCCCGGCAAATATGTCGGTCAGCTGATCAACTACAACCAGTTCGGCCGTTGTCTGGACGACACCGGCCAGAAGCAGAACGCCCCGTTCATGATCGCCTGGCCCTGCAAGCAGAACCCGAACCCGGCCCTGGTGCTCTGGAACCAGCGATACGTCCTGCCCGCGCTGCCCTCGGTCGCGGATCCCACCGTGGACCGCACCGACGCCAACCATGTCACCGGCACCATCGTCATGACGTGGCCCAACCCCGGCGCCCCGACCGCCACACCCCCCGTACCCGCCTCCAACGACGCGTACTGCCTGTCCAGCCCGCTGTCCGCCACGCTGTACCAGTACGTCACGACGAAACCCTGCGACGGCAGCAACGCCCAGCAGTGGACCATCTACGGCCACACCGAGCATTACGCGACGAGCTACACCATCGTCGACAGTACGGGCCTGTACTGCCTGCAGCCGCGTGACCCGACAACCACGACGCCCGACCTCTATCAGACCGTCAACCTGATCAGCAAGATCTACGTCGGCCGGTGCAGCGGTTCGACGCTGCAGAAGTGGAACGCCGACAAGAACGTGGTCGACGCGATGGCCCTGAAGGACGTCACCGAGACCCCCAAGAAGACCGATTAGCCTCAGGCGGCGCGGGCGGCCGTGCCGGAGGCGCACACCTCGACGCCGTCGCCGCCCGAGCGCTTCACCGCGTACATCGCGGCGTCGGCCCGGATCAGGGTGTCGCGCAGCTCCAGCGCCGGGCCGTCGGCCACGCCGATGCTCACCGTCGCCGGGCAGTCGGGCAGTTCGCGGACCGCGCGTACCATCCGGCGGGCGATCTCGGCGCCCGTCGCCGAGCCGACTCCCGGGAGCAGGGCGCCGAATTCGTCGCCGCCCAGCCGGGCGATCAGGTCTTCCTCGCGGGCCTGGGCGGCGAGCGCGGAGGCGATCGCGCGGAGTGCGTCGTCGCCGGCCGCGTGGCCCCGGGTGTCGTTGATCTGTTTGAACTTGTCGGTGTCGATGACCAGCACGGTGGCGCGGCCGCGGGCCTCCTCGACCGCCCGGTCGAAGGCGCGCCGGTTGGCGATGCCGGTCAGCGGGTCGAGGTCGGCCGCCCGGGCCACCTGCTCGTGCCGGGCCCGGAGCGCCTCCAGGTCGCGGATCGTCTCGGCCGCGTGCAGCGTCTGCTGGCGCTGCAGCCAGAGCGTGGCCGCGAGGGCGTCGCCGTAGGCGAGGGTGCTGCGGGCGTCCGGCGAGCCGGCCTTGGTCAGCAGTACGGCATAGGTGCGGTGGGTGCTGGCGGTGACCAGCCAGTCGGCTTCGGGCGGCAGCTCGGCGACCGCCTGCCGCATCACCGCGAGGGCCTCGTCGGAGTGGCCGGAGCGGGACAGGGCGACGCCGTAGAACGGGCGGCAGTAGGCGAGCAAGGCCGGGCTGATGCCGCGGTCCTGCAGGAGCGGCATCAGCCGGGAGATGGAGCGGGCGGCCCCGCCCGGGTCGTGCCGGTCGGCCCGCGCGCAGGCGGCGGCCAGCAGGGCCATGTCGCGCCACGTCGCGGCGTCGGCCCCGGAGGCCTCGTCGGCCGCCTGGAGGGCGTATTTCTCGGCCGTCGCCGTGTGGCTCTCGGCCGCCTCCACCTGACCGACCTGGTAGAGCTCGAGGGCCCAGCGCAGGTGCATCTCGGCCAGGTTGAACAGCCACATCGAGCAGTTGCCGTTCTGTTCCCGGTCGGCCGCGCTCATCGCGTGCGCGGCCCGGAACTGCGGCTCCACCAGCTCGTAGAGGCGTAGTTCGTACCAGCCGATGGCGATCGCGACGGCCGCGTTGACCGCGGCGACCGGGTCGGACCCGCCCGAGGTGAGCCGTTCCGCCGCCACGAGGTCGCGCAGCGAGGCGTCGATGTCGTAGCCCGCCGGGTCGGACGCGCCGAGCTTGAGCCGCTCGGCCGCCCGGGTGCCGAGCGCGCACGCCTGCCAGCCGCGGCTGCCCTCCCGGACGGCCGCGGCCAGCATCGGTTCGAGCGCGGCGAGCGAACCCGACGGGTCGGCCTCCGCGATGTAGGTGACGACGTTGACGAAATGGTGGGCCGCGCACGGATCCGCCGCCAGCAGATCAATGGCGACGGCCCGCACCTCGAGCGCGTCCCCGGCCTGGGCGCGCTCGAGCAGGTGCACCACCTGTCGCGACATGTCGCCTCCTATCGGCGGCACGCCGGTTTTCTGCAGGAGAATTCAGGAGCGCGTGAACACAGGCATCGTATCGAGTGTGGTGGTGACCTGGGCGGTGGTTCCGCCCGGATGGACCTCGCCGGTGAAATAGTCGGTCCAGGTGTTGCCGGGCGGGAACCAGACCGAGGTGGTGACCGCGCCCGTTCCGGGGGTGGTCACGGGCGCCACCAGGAAGTCCGGGCCGTAGAGATATTCGGCGCCGGCCAGGGCATATGCCTCCTGCTGGCTGGGGTACGCGAGATACAGCGGCCGCGCGATCGGGAGGCCGGTGGCGGTGGCCGTCTTCGCCGCCGCGTACGTGTAGGGCAGCAGCTTCTCCCGCAGGTTGAGGAACTTCTCGGCGCTCGCCTTGGCGGCCGGGCCGTACTGCCAGGGCAGCCGGTCGCTGTGGTTGGAGTGCAGCCGGTCGATCGGCTGGAAGGTGCCGAACTGCACCCACCGCGCGTACAGGTCGTCGGGGAGCTTGGTGCTGCCCGGCTCGGCGCCCGGCGACTGGTTGAGGCCCTGCGTGTGGCCGCCGATGTCGTGGCTGATCGCGGCCAGCCCGGTCGACGCGGACTCGCCGGGAGTGTAGCCGACCTCGTACTGCAGGGTCTCCCAGTCCGAGATCGCGTCGCCGGTGAAGTGCAGCGTGGTGCGCTTCTCGGCCCACGGCCCGGTCGGCACCGCGGTCGGGCCGCCGTAGCCGCCCGCCTGCAGCGAGCCGTAGCCGCGGGAGAACGCGAAGCCGTTGCGGTCGGCGTACTGCTGGTTGATCCACGAGTCGGGGGTGACGCCGGCCAGGGTCGACTTCGAGCTGTCGCAGCACCAGTCGAGCCACCAGAAGTCGACGCCGTCCTGCTCCATCTGCTGGTGCAGGTTCATGTACGCCTGGAGCTGGTCCGGGTCGCCCCAGTCGAAGGTGTAGCAGTCGGGGCCGGAGTTGCAGCCGGTCTTCGCCAGTTTCCCCTTGGCCGTCGACTGGGCTTCGGCGAATTTCGGATCACTGCCGAGGATGCTGGGGTGGATGTTCAGCGTGGCGTGCAGCCCCTGGGCGTGCAACCAGTCGAAGAACGCCTTGGGGTCGGGGAACTTGGCCGGGTCGATCTCCCAGCCGTTCCACTGGTCGGGCGTCTTGAAGTCGGTGTCGACCACCAGCACGTCGAGCGGCACGCCCTCGGACCTGAACCGCGACACGATCTGCTCGAACTGCGCCGCGGTGCGGTCGTAGTACTCGGAGTACCAGACGCCGTAGGTCCACTGTGGGAGCAGCTTGGTCGGGCCGGTCAGCGTGGACAGCTCCCGCAGCGCGCGGGTGTAGTTCTGGCCGTAGCCGAACACGTAGCCGTCCTGCTCGCTCTGCGGGCGCGGGGCCGTGGTGGCGAGGGCCGACGCACTGTCGTCGAGCAGCGTCCAGCCGTCGGCGTAGAGCAGGCCGGGCTGGGTGAGCGCGCTGCCGTCGACGCCGTCCAGGCCGCGCCGGTAGCCGCCGAGCGGGGCGTGCGGCGCGAGCAGCGGGGCGGCCGGCATCACGACGGCGACCGTGTCGATGTTGACGTTGCAGCTGGTGTCGGCCGGGCACTGCAGGGCGACGGTGTTGGTGCCGGCCGACAACGTGACCGGAACGCTGACCGTGCGCCAGTAGTCCCAGCCGCTGGTCGGCGCGAGCGTCGCGGTCACCGGCGCGCGGCTGCCCGCCTGCACGGTCACATCGCGCGACTGCACCGGGCCGCCGCCCGCTCTGCCGTTGGCGTACCGCAGTTGCAGGCGGTAGCTGCCGGGGGCGGGAACGCCGGTGACGGTCAGGGTGTCGGCGGCGCCCGCGTGTTCCAGGCCGGCGAGGAACGCCGTACCGGAGAAGCCGTTGTGGTCGGCGGCGGCCTTGGCCCCGCCGGCCAGGCTTCCGGTCTCCGCTTCGCAGAGACCGCCGAAGGCGCAGGGTTTCGGCGCCGGTTGCGCCGGTTTCGGGTACGCGTCGCCGGGCCGGACGACCGCCAGGCTGTCGATGTTGACGTTGCCGGAGTCGGTGGCCGTGCGCTGGATCGTGACCTCGTGCCGCCCGCTGGGCAGGCTGACCGGCAGCGTGGCCAGCGCCCAGGTGTCCCACGAGCCGCTGGGCGGCAGCGTGAGCTTCTGCCCGGCGCCGCCGTCGACGGTGACGGTCAGCGTGCGGGTCGTGTTCTGGCCGTCGCCGCCCTGTGCGTTGGCGTAGCGGACGTCGAGCTGGTAGCTCCCGGCGGCCGGGGCGGTGACGCCGAAGCTCAGCGCGTCGCCGGTCGACTGGAAGCCGGCCGCGAAGCCGCCCCCGGTGTACCCACTGTGGTCGGTGGCGACCGACGGTCCGCGCAGGGCCATGCTCTCGGCCTCGCACAGCGTGCCGAAGGCGCAGTCGGGAGTGCCGTGGCCGGCCCACGGCGCCGCGTCGACGGTCTGCGACCCGCTTCGCAGCTGGACGGTGAGGTTGTCGGCGGTGAACGGGCCGGAGCCGGTCTTGTAGCGGAGGGTGACCGAGCCGGTATCGATGGTCAGCCAGCCGCCGGCCGTGGTGCTGGTGAACTTCGGCGGGCTGAACGCCGAGCGCCCGATCACGTTGAAGGTGCTCGCGTCGAGAAAGTGACCGTCCGGCGAGTATTCGGTCCGGATCAGTGTGGGGGAGAGCACCTCGAAGCGAGCGTTTCCAGCGACGACATCGAATCGTCGGGCCGCGTTCACCGGCGCGTTGCTAACTATGACGAGGCTGCATGCGATCAAAAGGGCTGCAAGGCCGGCGGTGAGTCGTCGTCGGGGCAACGTCGTCTCCTCTCCAGTTGTGTATGACAACGCTGTCACCGAGAAAAGAAGATTGTCAATGAGTGGTTCTCGGGAGTGCCCGTTTCCGCCCCTTGAAGTCGATCTTCGCGCTACTCTCCGTCACGACACAGCGAACGGAGATTGAGTAGTGGAGTCGACCCTGCTCCGGCAGATGACCGACCTCGAAGAGGGCCACTGGTGGTTCCGCGAGAAGCGCGCCATCCTCGCCCGCGAACTGCGCCGGCTGGACACCCCCGGCCGGGCGCTCGACATCGGCGCGGCCGGCGGCGGCAACACCACGGTGCTCAAGGAGTTCGGCTGGACCCCGGTCGCGGCCGACTTCTCCGAGACCGCGGTCGAGATCGCCAAGAGCCGCGGCTTCGACGCCGTCCAGGCCGACATCCGCGACCTCCCCTGGGAAGACGGCGAGTTCGACCTGCTCACCGCGTTCGAGGTGCTCGAGCACGTGGACGACGACGCCAAGGCGGCCGCCGAGTGCTTCCGGGTGCTCAAGCCCGGCGCCACCGCGATCTTCACCGTGCCGGCCGACATGAAGCTCTGGTCGACCCACGACACGGCGTGCGACCACTTCCGCCGTTACGACCGCGAGGGCTTCCAGTCGCTGCTCGAGGGCGCCGGCTTCGTCGTCGAGACGCTGTGGAGCTGGAACGTGCTGCTCCGCCCGATCGCGGCCTGGCACCGCAAGCGCTCCGAGGGCAGCGACATCGACGAGCGGCCGCCGGCCCTGGTCAACGCGGCCCTGTCGACGATCGTCAAGGCGGAGCGTTACCTGCCGGTCAAGAAGATGCCCGGCGTGTCGCTGATCGCCCGCGTGCACCGGAACTGACCCTGGGCGTCGGGCCCGGAACGGCCTCGGCCGGCGGGACGGCTCACCCGCGTACGTGGGGAGCCGCCGCCGGACCGGCGGCCCGGCGCCATTCCCGGTCCCAGCCGTCACAGGCGTCGTCCGCCGCCTCGGCCAGCTCGTCCAGCAGATCGGGCCCTCGCTGGCCGACATCGATCGTGCCGCCGATCAGCCCGAGCATCGCCGCGCAGTCCCGGCCGAAGCCCTTCACCATGCGGTCGGCCCGGGTGAGATGCCCGCAGCGGGCGCAGCGCTTGAGCGGCCGGGCCGGCGAATCGGGAAACATGATCCCAGTTTGCCGCCGCCGGCCCCGCTTTTGATGTTTCCGCGCCGTCGGCGGTCCGGCTCGGCCGGGCCTACGCTCGGCGGGTGGTGGAGTACGCGGTCTCCGAGGCCCTGCTGCGGCTGCTGGCGGTCAGATCGACCGCGGACCGGCCGGGCGACCTGCTCGGCGCGCTCGAACTGGTGCTCGGCGTCGTCGGCCCGGGATTCACCGTGGAACGGTTCGAGTCGGGCGGCAAACCCTCGGCACTGGTCTATGCCGGGCGTCAGCGGCCACATTTCCGGGTGCTGTTCAACGGCCACCTCGATGTTGTGCCGGGCTCCGGCGAGCAGTTCCGGCCCCGGCGGGCCGGGCCTTTGCTGTACGGGCGGGGCACGCACGACATGAAAGCCGCCGCGCTGATCCTGGCCGAGGTGTTCCGCGACACCGCCCGGGACCTGCCCTTTCCCCTCGGGCTGCAGCTGGTCACCGACGAGGAGGTCGGCGGGTACGACGGCACGGCCCATCAGGTCGAGCAGGGGGTGAAGGCCGACTTCGTGGTGATCGGCGAGCAGAGCGGGCTCCGGGTGGTCGCCGAGTCCAAGGGGATCGCCCAGGTCCGGCTGGTCGCGGACGGGGTCGCGGCCCACGCGGCGTACCCGTGGCTGGGACGCAACGCGCTGGTGGTGCTCCACGCCGGAGTCGCCGCCGTGCTCGGCCGTTATCCGGCGCCGGAGGCGGAGGAGTGGCGCACGACGGTGAACCTGGCCCGGATCGAGACCGGCAACCGGGCGGTCAACCAGGTGCCGGCCGACGCCACCGCGTGGCTCGACGTGCGGTTCCCGCCGTCCGACCGGTCGTTCGCCGGCCGCCCGGCCGACGAGATCGCGGCCTATCTGAGCGGACTGACCGGTCTGGAGGTCGTCGTGGACAGCCTCGGGGCGCCGCATTCCGCCGACCCCTCGTCGGCCGATGTCGCGCGGCTCCAGGCGTCAGCGGCCGCGGCCGGCTTCTCCGGGGCGCTGCTGCGGAAGCACGGGGCGGCGGACGGCCGGTTCTATTCGGCGCGGGGAATCGACGCGGTGATCTTCGGGCCGGGCGGGGCCGGGCAGCACGGGCCGGACGAGCACCTGGACCTGCGGACGCTCGAGCCGTATCGAGCGGCGTTGATCGATTTCCTGCGGCGGGTAGCCTCTTGACGGTAAAGGGGGCGGGGTGCCGTGATCCGGGTTCTGATCGCCCGCAACAGCGGATACTTCGGCGTCGAGGTGCGGGTGCTGCTCAGCGCGCAGACCGACGTCGAGATCGTCGGCACGCTGCCGTTCGACAGCGCCCTGGCGTCGGCGGCGGAGCCGATGGCGCCCGACGTGATCGTGGTCGACACCGAACTCATGGTCGGACAGGTGCTGCCGGTCGCGGCCGAGGTGCGGGCCCGCATCCCGTCGTGCGCGGTGCTGGTGCTGTGCGACCCGGCCAAGCCGGGCATGCTGCCGCCCCGCCGCCGGGGCCGGCAGGTGAGCTTCCTGCTCAAGGAGGCGTCCCCGGCCTACCTCGCCGACTCGATCCGGCGCCTGGCGGCCGGGGAACGCATCGTCCACCCGCGCCTGCAGATGGCGTCGCTGGCCACCCAGCGCGACCTGAGCACGCGCGAGCTGGAGGTCCTCGCCCTGGCCGCCGAGGGCGACTCGGTCAGCGACATCGCCCGCCGGCTGTCCCTGTCCGGCGGCACGGTCCGCAACTACCTCTCCGCCGTGATCACCAAGACCGGCGCCCGCAACCGCATCGACGCGATCCGCATAGTCCGCCGGGACGGCTGGCTCCACTGACCGTTACGCTGGTTCGTTGATGCCGCAGCTGGAACTCCCGACCGTCCTCGGCCCCGGCTGGGCGCTGCTGGTCCTGATCGCCTACCCGTTCACCCTCCTCGCGATGCGGCGGCGGGACCTCCGCCGGGTGGCCCTGACCGGCGCGCTGTACCTCTACACCACGGCGGTGATCGCCGTGACGATGTTCCCGATCCGCGTGGTCCCGTCGTCGTGGCGCGCCGGTGAGCACTGGTGGGACGTGCTGCGGCTGATCCCGTTCGTGGTGCCGCCGGTCGGGTTCGCGCTGAACATCGTCATGTTCATGCCGCTGGGTGTCCTGCTGCCGCTGCTGTGGCCGCGCACGGGGACGGTTCGGCGGATCTTCTGGTGGTCGCTGGCCGCCAGCGCGACGATCGAGTTCAGCCAGCTGGCGATGTGGGTGGTGCTGGGCAACCGCCGCATGTGGGACGTCAACGACCTGTATTCCAATTCGGTTGGCGCGGTCTTCGGCTTCCTGCTGTTCCGCGCCTTCTTACCCGCTGCTGCCGCCGCCGAGCCCGCCTCGGCGGCGAAGTCAGAGGCCGCCTGAGCGGCCCGGTTCGTCCGGGCCCTCGGCGGGTGGCGGCTCAGTCGTCGTCGGTTCGGCCGGGGGCGCTGAGGTCGAGCTGGTGGAGGGCGGGCCGGCTGGGCTCAGGTCGGTGTCGGGCCGTCGGGTGGCGCGTTCGGGGAGGGTGGCGGGTTCAGGGAGGGCGGCGGGTTCGGGGAGGTCGCCCAGTCCGGCGGCTCGGGCAGGGCGGCCGCGCCCCGGTAGGCGGTTACCGAGCGGGGCCCGTGCTGGGCCCGCCAGATGCGCAGGTGGCCCTCGATCTCGGCCGGGTCGTCGAAGGTCGGGCGGGCGACGTGCGGGCGGCCGACGTGCGGGCGGCCGACGTGCGGGCGGCGCAGTGTGAGCAGGGCGGCCACCGCGCCGGCCAGCAGACCGGCCGAGGTGCCGATCACCAGCTCGCACCACGGGGAGGACGACGACGGGTGGGCCGGGACGGTCGCGGGGGCCAGGACGGTCAGGCCGACGTGGAGGGCCGGTTCACGGTCGGCGCCGTAGGCGGCCAGGGCCCGGGCGGCCGCGTTGGCCACGGTCGCGGAGCGGGCGGCCGAGCTCGAACGGGCGGTCACCTCGATGACCGGCGAGGCCGGGGACGCCGAGGCGGTCACCTCGTCGAGTCCGCTGGGGTCGGCGCCCAGCAGGACCGCGGCCTGGGCGAGGACGGGGCCGCTCGTGGCCACCCGGCCGTACACCGGGGCGTAGGCCACGGCCGCGTCGCCGGTGGTGACCACGTAGGCCCGCGCGGTGTATTCGGGCGGGGCCTGCACGCCGTACGCCAGACCGGCGGAGCCGCCGATCAGCGTGAGCGAAAGCACCAGCCCGAACCGGCCGATGGGCCGGCGGAGCAGCGGCGGGGACATGCCGGAAATCGTGGCAGCCGCCCGGGTGACACCGAAAGTCGCAAATGTCACCGAGAACGTGAGGGTTATTCGAATAGGTCGTGCAGGCGCGGCGGGGGAGGCGGGCTGTGGCGCCCCCGGTTGGGCGGCGGCGCCGAGGCCGACGCGGGCGACGGCCGGGCGGTGGCGAGCAGGGCGTGCACGTGGGCCCGCGCGACCAGGCGGTCGGCCTGCTGCTCGGAGGCGACCTTCGACGCTTCGGAGAGCAGCCGCTCGGCCTCGGTGTAGTGCTCGCTGGGTGTCATCGAGGCGCCTCCGCGGATCGCGATCAAGACTTCATGATCCCAGTCAACTCCGCCGGGCGGAGATCGTCCACCGTGGGTCCCCCGGTCGGAAAGCGTGATCGACCGAAAAAGAAAAAACGCATCTGAACTATCGAGAATCACGCTCCGTACCCGTGTGTAAGCGGAACGAGAGGCACGGGGGAACGGACATGACGACGAACTGGTGGGAGCGGCAAGGCGACCTGATCATGCGCAGGCCGTTCAACGAGTGGACCTTCACCCACATGAACTGGGTGCTGCCGACCGAGCGGATCGCCAAGGGGCAGCCCAACCCGTTCCCCGAGGAGCCCGCTGACCTGGGCCTGCTGACCTACGGCGACGGCTACAACCTCGACGACCTGCACCGGCGCACCAACACGACCGCCTTCGTGGTGCTGCGGGACGGCATGCTCGTGCATGAGGCGTACCCGGGAGCCTTCGCCCGCCCGGGCGCCCGCATGCAGCTGTTCTCGGTGTCGAAGTCGGTTTTGTCGATCATGGTGGGCATCGCGCTCGCCGAAAAGCTGATCGCCGGGGTCGATGACCCGGTGAGCGCCTACCGGCCCGACTTCCGGGGCACCGCCTATCAGGACGTCACGGTCGCCCAGCTGCTCGACATGACCAGCGGGGTCGGTGACCTCGAGGTCTGGGACGTCGAGGACAGCGGCATCAAGCGCTTCGAGCGGGCGGTCGCGGGCGGCGGCGACGTCGTGGAGATCGTGAAAAGCGCGCGGAGAAGCGCGACCAAAGGGGAGCGCTTCAACTATTCGACCTTCGACAGCCAGGTTCTCGGCTGGGTTCTCGAGGCGGCGACCGGCGAGACGCTCGCCCGCTACGCGAGCCGCAAGCTGTGGCGGAGGATCGGGGCCGAGCGCGACGCCTACTACTGGCTGACCCGGCGCAGGCCGCGGACCGCGATCGGCGCGGGGTCGCTCAACGCGACCGCGCGCGATCTGGCCCGCCTCGGCCAGGTGATGGCGGACGACGGCCTGGCGGCGGGTGAGCGGGTGGTTCCGGCCGATTGGGTACGCCGGAGCCGGGTCCCGCGTCACGGCGTGGGCACGCTGGGCCCGAGCGGATATCCGCACTACGGGTACGCCAACCACTGGTGGACCCTGGATGACGGCGCTTTCACCGGCGTGGGCGTTCACGGGCAGTATCTCTACGTCGACCCGGCCGCCCGCGTCGTGATCGTCAAGTGCAGCGCCTGGCCCACGCAGGACGACCCGGCCCGCGACAAAGAGACCATCAGTGCCCTGAAAGCGGTCGCGGCACACCTGTCTGCCGGCCGGTTGATCAGGACTTAGCCGAAAGTATTACCGCGAAAAGGGGGTTGGCGCCCCGATCAGGCGACGGTTTTCGAGATCTGGCGGAAACCGTCGCGACAACCTGGTCTCCTCAATCTCAGCAAGACCGAAATTTCGGAAATTTGAGGAGAAATCTGATGAACCGCATCACGCGTCTACTTGCCATCGCCGGCATGGGTCTCGGTGCCGCCGTCGCGCTCGCCGGCCCGGCCCAGGCGTCCACCGCCGGGGCCTCGCACCAGGCGTCGGCGTCGGTCAAGGCGCACTGGGGCGACGACCGGGTCGTGAGCTACTTCGACAGCCCGCGCATCTGCAACACCGTCGGCCGGATCGGCGAGGCCCAGGGCCGCTGGGACGACTACAACTGCTTCTACGCCGGCGACGGCGACTGGGCGCTCTCGGTGTCCGAGAACAACTGGGACAGCTGGAACCGTCCGTTCATGGTCAGCGGCCACCACTTCGACGGCCGCTGGAACAACTTCCGCGGCTTCGATCACCGCGGGCACCGGGGCCACCGGGGTCACTGAAGTCAGCTGAAGTCAGCTGAATAGATGAAGCGGGTCACGCCCTCCCCAGAGCGTGACCCGCTTCCTATGTGGAAAGACCTATCGGGGCGACGTCGGCACCTGGATCGCGTCGACGTCCGGGGAGTAGACGGCCGAACTGCTGTCGATCTCGACCGTGTTGATTCCGGCGTTCAGATGGAGCGGCACGGTCGCGGTGGCCGGCCGGTCCCAGGCGCCGCTCGACACGAAGCCCAGCGTCACCGGCGACTGCCCGTTCGCGGAGACCGTCGCCGAGCGCGGGTCGCCACTGACGTACCGGATGTCGACCTGGTAGGTGCCGGTGCGGCTCACCTTGACGTTCTTGAACTGCAGCGCCCCGCCGTTGTACAGGTTGCCGACCTTCTTGCCGCCCGAGCAGTTCGCGCAGTCGGCCACTCCGGCGCCGTTGACCGCCGCGTTGGCCGGGCTCTCCGCCTCGTACGCCGTCACGCCCGGGCCGCTGTGCCGGGCCGGGGTGACCTTGTAGAGCATCGTGCCGTGGGCCGGGACGGTCGCCGAGATGCCGCCGTCGGCCGAGCCGAGGTCGCGCTGCGCCCACACGTCGCGGACGCCGGCGCGGCCGCTGAACCCGAGGCTGGTCCAATTGGCCGACACCTGGGCCGGGAACGAGCCCATGTTGAACAGCGCCACCGTGTAGGAACCGTCCTTATTGGGCGCTCCCCAGACCTGCGCGGTGCCGTTCGGGGTCACCGGTCGTGCGGCGACGCCCTGCTGGTCGATGGCGATGACCTCACGATTCGTGAGGAGAGACCGCCCGTACGCGTCGAGCTGCGAGATGTCGTCACCGGTGTAGAGCGGCGCCGCCGAGATCGCCCACAGGGTCATGTACGCCCGTCGCTCGTCGGGGGTGAGACCGTCGACCTCGCCGTTGCCGACGTCGAGCGAGTCGAGGTCGTTCCAGCCGCCGGGACCGGCCCACGGCTGCCACGCCGGCACGTCGTCCCACCGGATCTTGACCGAGTTGTTCCAGGTCACCAGCGTGTTGCAGTAACACTCCACGTCGGTGTCGATGCGCCAGCCGTTGGAGTTGGCCTTCCAGTCGGCGGCGTAGCCACGGTCGAGCGACCACGAGATCAGGAACCGGATCGGACGGCCGGTCTTGGCGATCGCGGCCTTCCACGCCTGCACGTCGGCGACGTTGTTGTAGTTGTCGCCGCTCTTGAACGAGCCCGGGCCGACGCCGTCCAGCTTGAGGAAGTCGAAGCCCCAGGACGCGATCAGCGCCGCCTGCGAGTCGATGTACTTCTGCGCGCACGGCTTGCTGAAGTCGATCTTGTAGCCGATGTCCCAGCCGTTGGTCGTCCGCAGGTCGGGGTAGACGATGTCGCCGGTGGTGCAGCCGGGCGCGTCGGCGATCGGCGTCCTGCCGTCGTTGTAGGCCGGGATGTCGAGGCCGACCGCGAGGTAGATGCCGGCCTTGAGGCCCTTGCTGTGGATGTAGTCGGCGACCGGCTTCATCCCGTCCGGGAAGCGCTGCGGCGACGCGATCTCGCGGCCGTTCCCGTCGAAGTGCAGCGCGTCCCAGCCGCCGCCGGTGATGTCACGCGACCAGCCGGCGTCGATGTTGATGTACTGGTAGCCGTACGGCTTGAGGTTCTCGGCGACCGCGTCGACCTGCTTGAGCAGGTTGTCCTGGGTGAGCCAGCTGCCGCCGCCGTCGGGGTTGAGACCGGGCCGGGTGGAGGACTCCATGCTCCAGCTCGACCAGCCCATCAGCGGCGTGTCGGCGACGCCGGCCGAGGCCTGCTGGGCGGCCTGCGCCATCGCGCTGGACCGTTGGGCGGCGGACGGGTCCTTGGTGACCCGGCCGGGGTCGGTCGCGGTGCTCGACGGGGTCGGTTTGGGGAACGGCTTGCCGGTCGGGGCCGCGTTGGCCGGGGTGGCGCCGAGGGTGAGCGCCAGCCCTGAGCCGAGCACGGCCAGAGCGATGCGAGCGGGTCTCACTGCTGAACCTCCAGGTGAGCAGGGGGTGTCGCCCGTCCACAGGCGGGCCGCCGGGGGGCGACGGCCCGACTGTGGACGAACTTCAGAGGGAGGAAGGCTTAGGGGAGCGGAACGATTCGTGACTGGATGCTGACGGCGGCGGCCCCGCGCGCCCACTCCTCGAACGGCAGGGGCCGGATGGAGAGCGGGCAGTCCGCGGCCGCCCCGAAGGCCTGCCGCTCGAAGCCCGCCCGGATGGACGTCTCGAAAAGGTCGTAGGCGGCCAGCCCTTCGCCGGACACGACGATCCGGCTGGGGCCGACCAGGTTGGCGACCGCCGCGATGCCGAGCCCGATGGCCTCGCCGGCCCGGGCGAACACCGCGGAGACCCCGGGATCCCCGCCCCGGGCCAGGGCGACCGCCTCATCGAGGGACAGGGAAGGCCGGGCGGTGACCGTGCGGGCCTGGGCGACCAGCGGCTCGGTGCCGGCGATCGCCTCGACGCAGCCCCGCCCGCCGCAGTAGCAGAACGGCCCGGCCGCGTCGACGCTGAGATGACCGATCTCGCCCGCCACCCCGTGGCCGCCGGCGACCAGCCGCCCGTTGACGACGAGCCCGCAGCCGATCCCGGATCCGACCGTGACCAGGGCGAACGAGTCCGCCCCGGCCCCCTCGCCGAACCAGTGCTCGGCCGTGGTGAGCGCCTTGACGTCGTTCTCCACGGTCGCCACCAGGCCGGTGGCGTCCGTGACGAGTTTGGCCAGGGACACGTTGTGCCAGCGCAGGAAGGGTGAGTAGCGGACCAGCCCGGACTGGCGGTCGACGTCCCCGGAGACCGCGAGGCCGATCCGGCCGGTGCGCTCGCGGTAGACGGGATCGTCCAGCAGACCCGAGACCAGCGCCGCGATCGACGCGATCACGTCGTCGACCTCGGCGCTGGCCAGGCGATGGTGGGCGACCGCCCGCACCTGGGCGGACAGGTCGCACACCACACCGATGAGCTCGTCGCCGGTCAGCTTGACACCGACGAAGAACTCCCGGTCCGGGCAGACCGACAGGGGGGCCGCCGGGCGGCCGGCGCCGGGGCCGGTGCGCTCGGTGGCGGCGTGCTCGGTCAGGTAGCCGGCGTCGATCAGGGGCCGCGCCGCCTTGGTGACCGCGGCCGACGAGAGCCCGAGCTTGCGGGCGAGGCTCACCCGGCTCTGCGGGCCCTCGATGACCAGCGCGGTCAGGATGGCCGCGGCGGCCGGGGACGCGGCGAGAACGGCGTCGTCTACCGGAGACATGTCCGAAAGCTAGGACGAATAATTAACTTCGTCAAGTATTGATTTCTGAGAATCCGCGGCCATAGCCTCCGTCATCGACACGACATCCACGTGTAACCGCGAGGACTGCATGCCCGCTGCCGTTGAATTCGAGCCCCACCGCCGCCTCTGGCTGCTGACCGGGCCGTCCACCTCCTACGCCGTCCGGCTCGCCGCCGACGACGGGGTCCGGCACGTCCACTGGGGCGAGCCGGTCACCCTGGACCAGGCGGCCGAACTGGCCGACCGCGACGAGCGGACGCCCCACCCGGCCGCCAGCAGCTTCGAGCACGGCGTCGGGCCCGAGGAGCTGCCCGTCGAGGGCGGCCCGCGGTTCGGCCCGGCCGCGCTGCGGGTGCGCTTCGCCGACGGCACGAGGGCGGTCGAATGGCGCCACACCGGCGCTCGCGTCGAAGCGGAAAGCCTGCGCATCGACCTGGCCGACCGGCACTACCCGCTCGCCGTCGCGCTGCACTACCGGCTGGCCGGCGACGTCCTCGAGCGCTGGACCGAGGTGACCAACCACGGCACCACCCCGATCGCGGTGCTGCGCTGCGACTCCGCCGCGTGGACCGTCCCGGCCGGTCCGCGGCACCGGCTCAGCCACCTGGTCGGCGCCTGGAGCAGCGAATTCCGCCTCCAGCGGGCCGATCTCCCGACCGCCGAGACCGTGCTCACCAGCCGGCGCGGCGTGACCAGCCACCACGCCAACCCGTGGCTGGCGATCGACGACGGCACCGCGGGCGAGGAGCACGGCGAGGTCTTCAGCGCCGCCCTCGCCTGGAGCGGCAGCTGGCGCATCACCGTGCACCGCGACCCGTCCGGCCGGGCCGGCTTCACCGGCGGCTTCGGCCACGAGGGCCTGAGCTGGACCCTCGCGCCCGGCGAGACCCTCGAGACGCCGGTCTTCGCCGGCCTGCACACCCGGTCGGGGTTCGGCGGGGCGAGCCGGTCCTGGCACCGATACGTACGCGACGAGATCCTGCCCGAAACGCGGGAGACCCGTCCCGTGCTCTACAACTCCTGGGAGGCCACCGGCTTCGACGTGGACGAGGCGGGACAACTCGCCCTGGCCGCGCGCGCCGCCGGCCTCGGCGCCGAGCTGTTCGTGATGGACGACGGCTGGTTCGGCGCCCGCACCAGCGAGCGGGCCGGTCTGGGCGACTGGACCCCCAACCCGCATCGCTTCCCCCGCGGCCTGGCCCCCCTGGCCGCCGAGGTACGCCGGCTCGGCATGCGCTTCGGCCTGTGGCTCGAACCCGAGATGGTCAACCCGGACAGCGACCTCTACCGCACGCACCCCGACTGGGTGCTGCACATGCCGCACCGGCGGCGGACCGAGATGCGCCACCAACTGGTGCTCAACCTGGGCCGCCCGGACGTCGCGGCCTGGACCCACCAGTGGCTCGACGCGCTCGTCGGCGACCTGGGCCTCGACTTCCTCAAGTGGGACGCCAACCGCCCGTTCACCGAGGCGGGCTGGCCCGGCCACCCCGACCCGGACCGGGTGCACCTGGCACACACCCGGGCCGTCTACCAGATCATGGACCGGCTCCGGGCCGACCACCCCGGCCTGCGCATCGAGTCGTGCGCCGGTGGCGGCGGCCGGGCCGACCTGGGCATCCTGCGCCGCACCGACCAGGTGTGGCCGTCCGACAACACCGACGCGGTCGACCGGATCGCGATTCAGCACGGCTTCGGCCAGCTGTTCCCGGCCCGGGTCATGGGCGCCTGGGTCACCGACAGCCCGAACGTCACCACCGGGCGGGTCATCCCGCTGCGGTTCCGCTTCCACGTCGCGATGGCCGGCGTGCTCGGCCTCGGCGGGAACCTGACCGCGTGGACCACCGAAGAACTCAAGGAGGCGGCCGGTCTGGTCGCCGCCTACAAGGTGGTGCGACCGGTCGTGCAGCACGGCACGGCCTACCGGGTGAGCGGCGGCGGAACGCTCACCGGCGTCCACTACGTGCTCGGCGCCGACCAGGTGATCCTCGCCTGGTGCCCGAGCCGTCCGTACGGCCACACCCCCGGGCCGTTGCGGCTCACCGCGGTCGACCCCCAGGGCGTCTACCGCGATCTCGATACCGGGGCGACGCACTCCGGGGCGGCCCTGCTCACCAGCGGCCTGCCCCTCGACCTTCCGGCCGGCGATCACGCGAGCGTGCTCGTCCGGCTGACACGCATCGACGACTCGGAGTAGATCATGAGCTATTCACGCCGTACGGTAATCAAGGGTGCCGCCGCTCTCGGCGCGATACCGATTCTCGCCGCCTGCAGCGGCGGCAAGCCGCCGGCGAGCGCCGACAGCAAGGCCACCTCGCTCGGGTCCGGTCTCGCCGACGCCGTGCCGAAGTCCGGCATCCAGGCGATGGTCGACGGCTTCCAGAGCTCGTCCGGCGATACCGTGCGCCTCAACGTCATGCCGCGCGACCAGCTCGTCAACAACATCAGCAGCTACCTGCAGTCGAACCCGGAGGACGTCGTCACCTGGTTCGCCGGCTACCGGATGCGCTACTACGCGGCCAAGGGCCTGCTCGCGCCGGTCGACGACGTGTGGGAGACGATCGGCAAGAACTTCGGGGCCGGCCTGGCCGACGCGTCGTCCAACGACGGCAAGAAGTTCCTGGTGCCCAACTACAACTACCCGTGGGCCGTCTTCTACCGCAAGAGCGTCTGGCAGCAGCACGGCTACCAGGTGCCGGCCACGTGGGACGCGCTGATCGCGCTCTGCACGCAGATGAAGAAGGACGGCCTGAGCCCGATCGCCTTCGGCGACAAGGACGGCTGGCCGGCCATGGGCACCTTCGACTACCTCAACATGCGCACCAACGGCTACCAGTTCCACGTCGACCTGACGGCGCACAAAGAGTCGTGGAGCTCGCCCAAGGTGCAGGCGGTCTTCGACCACTGGAAGCAGCTGCTGCCCTTCCAGGACACCGGTTCGCTCGGCGCGACCTGGCAGCAGGCGGCCCACAACATGGCCAACAAGAAGTCGGGCATGTACCTGATCGGCACGTTCCTGCTCCAGGAGATCACCGACAAGTCCATCGTGGACGACCTCGACTTCTTCCCGTTCCCGGCGATCGCGGTCGAGGGCACCGACGCGATCGAGGCGCCGATCGACGGGTTCGTGCTGTCGGCCAAGGGCAAGGACAACCCGGCCGCCAAGGCGTTCCTCAAATACCTGGGAACCGGGGCGGCGCAGGACGCGTACGCCTCGAAGGACCCGTCCAACCTGCAGACCGCGGCCGACGCCGACACCTCGACGTTCTCGCCGATCCAGAAGAAGGCGGCCGAGATGATCGCCCAGTCGAAGAACGTCAGCCAGTTCTTCGACCGCGACGCGCTGCCCGCGATGGCGACCAACGTGATGATCCCGGCGCTCCAGAGCTTCCTCAAGGACGGGAAGATCGACCTGAACAGCATGGAGACGCAGGCCAAGACGCTGTACGCCTCAGCCTGATGGCGGGTCGTGTCCGTCGTCTCACCGGGGGCGACAAGGCGGTGCTCACCGTCATGGTGGCCGTCCCGACGCTGATCCAGGCCGTCCTGATCTGGATCCCGACGCTGCTGTCGATCGGCTTGTCCTTCACCCACTGGAACGGGCTGGCCATCTCCGACATCAAGTCGGCCGGGTTCGGCAACTACCGGTTCGCGCTCGAGGACTATCCGCCGTTCTGGCCCGCCATCTGGCACAACGTCATCTGGCTGGCCTTCCTGGCGCTGGTCGCGACCCCGCTCGGCCTGCTGCTGGCGGTGCTGCTCGACCAGCAGATCAAGGGCACCCGGATCTACCAGAGCATCTTCTTCACCCCGGTGATGCTCTCGCTGGTGCTGGTCGGCATCATCTGGCAGCTCGTCTACGCCCGCGACGAGGGCCTGCTCAACAACCTGCTCGGCACGGCCGGGAAACCGAGCGCGGTCGACTGGTTCGGCGATCCGCACGTGAACCTGTGGGCGGCGCTGGTCGCGACCGGGTGGCGGCACGCCGGGTACATCATGATCCTCTATCTGGCCGGGCTGAAGGGGCTGGACCCGACCCTGCGCGAGGCCGCCTCGGTCGACGGGGCGACCGGCCGGCAGACGTTCTTCCGGGTCGTCTTCCCGGCCATGCGCCAGATCAACATCCTGGTCGTGGTCATCACGTTCATCGAGGCGCTGAGAGCCTTCGACATCGCGTGGGTGATCAATCACGGCACGAACGGGCTCGAACTGCTCAGCATCCTGGTCATCCAGAACCTGGTCGGCGAGGGCCAGGTGATCGGGGTCGGGTCGGCGCTGGCCGTGCTGCTGCTGATCGTCTCGCTGATCCCGATCGTCATCTACCTCGTGCGTACGTTCCGGAGGGCCGAGTGATGCGTCGCCCGCGCTATGGAACCCACCTGTTTCTGCTGGCCATGTCGGTGCTCTGGCTGGCCCCGCTGCTGTGGACGCTCTACACGTCGTTGCGGCCCAAGGCCGACACCGACAAATACGGCTACTGGAGCCTGCAGGGATCGTTCGGCTTCGGCAACTACGCCACCGCCTGGACCCAGGGCCGGCTGCCGACGTACTTCGTGAACTCGATCTACATCGCCGTACCGGCGGTCATCCTCACGCTCGTGCTCGCGTCGATGATGGCGTTCGCGGTCAGCCGCTTCACGTGGAAGTTCAACGTCACGCTGCTGATCCTGTTCACCGCCGGCAACATGTTGCCGCCGCAGGTGCTGGCCGCGCCGCTGTTCGAGATGTTCAAGCACACCCCGCTGCCCTACCAACTGAGCTCCTCGGGGTCGCTGCTCGACACGTACTACGCGGTGATCGCCGTCGAGACCGCGTTCCAGCTCGGCTTCTGCACGTTCGTGCTCTCCAACTACATGAAGACGCTGCCCGGCGAGCTCACCGAGGCGGCGCTGGTCGACGGGGCGGGGGTGTGGCGGCAGTTCCGGCGGATCGTGCTGCCGCTGACCCGCCCGGCGCTGGCCGCGCTCGCCACCCTCCAGGTGATCTGGCTGTACAACGACTTCTTCTGGCCCCTGCTGTTCATCCAGAGCGGCGACCGGCTGCCGATCACGACCGGCGTCAGCAGCCTGCAGGGGCAGTTCCTCATGAACTACAACCTGATCGCGGCCGGGGCGACGATCACCGTCATCCCGACCCTCGTCGTCTACCTGGCGTTGCAGCGGCATTTCGTCGCCGGGCTGACATTGGGCGCCAGCAAGGGGTAAGAATGATCTTTTTAGGGGATGCCTGATGGCGCAATTCGACCTGCCGGTTGAGCAACTTGCCGCGTTCAACCCTTCCGTCGCCGCACCGGATGATTTCGACGAGTTCTGGAAGTCGACGCTGGCCGCCGCCTCCGGGCACGATCTGGCAGCCACGTTCACGCCGGTCGACGTGCTGCTGCCCGAGGTGAAGGTCTACGACATGCGCTTCGCCGGCTACGCCGGGCAACCCGTCGCGGGCTGGTTCCTCACCCCGGCGGCCGGGGGCGGCCCCCGCCCCTGCGTGGTCAACTACATCGGGTACGGCGGGGGCCGCGGCCGCCCCCACGAGTGGCTGGTCTGGCCGGCCGCTGGCTACTCCGTGCTGGTCATGGACTCGCGCGGCCAGGGCGACGGCGACACCGACGACGTGCCCGGAGTCGGCGTCCAGCACAAGGGCCTGATCACCCGGGGCGTGCTCAGCCGCGACGACTACTACTACCGGCGGCTGTTCACCGACGCCGTACGGGCGGTCGACGCGGCCCTGACCCGCCCCGAGGTCGACCCGTCGCGGGTCGTGGTGGCCGGCGCCAGCCAGGGCGGCGCGCTCAGCCAGGCCGTGGCCGGGCTCCGGTCCGACCTGGCCGGCGCCATCATCGACGTGCCGTTCCTGACCCACTTCCGGCGCGCGACCGAGATCACCGACGCCTACCCCTACCGCGAGCTGTCGGACATGCTCCAGACCAACCGCGACCGGGTCGACGACGTGTTCGCCACGCTGTCGTACTACGACGGCCTGCACTTCGCCGCCCGCGGCACCGCCCCCGCGCTCTACACGGTCGGCCTGATGGACGACATCTGCCCGCCGTCCACTGTGTACGCCGCCTACAACCGTTACGCCGGACCGAAACAGCTCCAGGTCTGGCCCTACAACGGCCACGAGAGCGGGGCAACCTTCCAGCCTCCGGTCAACCTCCGCTGGCTGCGCTCGCTGTTGACGCCGGCCGTTTAATCCGTAGCGCGTCGTCGCCCGCCTGGGGACACTGCGTCGGTGCTACCTGAACTGCTTCGACCTCGTGCCCTCCGGCCGGGCGACCTCGTCGTCATCGCCGCGCTGTCCGGGCCGCTCCCGGCCGCCTACGAACCCAACGTCGAGCGGGCGGTGGCCGTGCTCGAGCGGATGGGATTCCGCGTGCGCCGGGCACCGCTGCTCGAAGCCGGGCGCCACCGTTGGTGGAGCGCGGCGACGCCGGCCGAGATCGCCGCGGAGCTCAACGGTCTTCTGCGCGATCCCGAGGTGCGCGCGATCATCGCGAACGACGGCGGGCAGACGGTGCTCGGCTACCTCGACCTGATCGACGTCGAGGCGGTCAGGGCCGACCCCAAGCCGATCCTCGGCTACAGCGACATCTCGCTGCTGCACCTGGTGCTCTATGCCCGCACGGGTCTGGTCGGGTTCCACGCCGACATGGCCACCCCGGGCTTCGGCGGGCATTGGCCGGCCGCGCCGGCGTCCCGCCAGGCCGAACTGGAGAAGCTCTACTCCCGCTTGCTGACCGGCACCGAGGCGATCGGCGCGCTGCCGTCGAGCCCGTCGTGGGAGTGCTGGCGGCCCGGGCGGGCCGAAGGCCGGCTGATCGGCGGGGTGATCAATCGCATCGTGCTGGCGCAAGCCACGCCGTACGCGCTGCCCCTCGCATGGTTCGACGGTGCCGTGCTGTTCTGGGAGGAGATCGGCGGCCTGGCGTCCTACGTGTGGAGCTATCTGCAGGTGCTGCGGCACGCCGGCATTCTCGATCGGATCTCCGGCATGGTCGTCGGCACTCCGCGCGACATCGCCGGACTCGAGGCGCCCGGCGCGTCCCCGACCCTGGCCGAGATCGTCCTCGACGTGCTCGGGGACCGCGACATCCCGGTCCTGGGCAACGTCGACATCGGACACGCCGGCCCGAATCTGCCGATGCCGGTCGGCATCCGCGTCGCCCTTGACGCGCGGCAGCGGACATTGTCGCTGCTCGAACCGGCCACCGGGCCGGTCGGCTGAGCACCGCCGACCGGCCCTCGTCACCGATCAGTCGAAGGCGGTCACGAACGAGTTGGTCGGGGTGCCCAGGCCGGTCACGTCGTCGAAGCCCGGGGTCACGCCGAGGCCGAAGTCGATGCCGTGCGTCGTCAGGCACGGCTCCTCGTCGGCGGTGCCCTGGCAGTACTTCGTGCCCACGCTGACCGGCGGGTCGGCCGGGTCGACCGGGCGGATGTCGTGGAGGGCCCCGGTGCCGGCCAGCCGGTAGAGGGCCGGGTTGACGAAGCCGAGCGCGTGCCCGCTGGCCTGCTTCGCGTCGGCGAACAGGGCGGCCAGCAACGGTGACGAGCCACTCGTGCCGCCGCCCGCCGGCTGTTCGGAGTAGACCGGCGGGCCCGGTTCGGGGCCGCCGTCCGACGGGCCCGGCTCGACCGGCGCCAGCTCGCTCGGCGCGGTGTAGCCGACCAGCCAGAAGGTTCCGGCGTCGGCCGCGACATCCGGCACGACGCGGGCCCGGGACGAGCCGGCGATGCCGCGCTGATAGGACGGCTGGGCGATCCTCTTGCTGAGGCCGCCGCCGGAACCCATGTCGAACGTGCCCGGCGGATTCGAGCCGAGCGGGGTGACGGTGTCGCCCCAGCCCCACTCGGCCTGCCGCGTGCCGTCAGCGCCGATGGCCAGGCTGGTGCCGCCGACGCCGGTCGCCCAGGCGTCCGAGGTCGGGTAGGGCACCATCGGCGGCTCGCTGGTGCCGGAGGTGCCGTCGCCGTAGTCGCCGGAGGCGAAGTTCATGCCGATGCCCTCGATCGCGCCCTGCTGCAGCATGAGTTCCCAGGCGGCGATCAGCGCGGGCGAGGTGTCGCCCTCGATGCCCGGCCACGAGTCGGACACCACGTCGGCGAGGTGCGAGTCGACGACGCGGGTGTGGGCGTCGAGGAAGTCCCAGTAGGTGTAGTTGCAGCCGGCGCTCACGAAGACGACCTTCGCGTCGGGCGCGATGGTGTGGACGGTCTCCACGTCGAGGGCCTCTTCGGGGTTGTCGCCGTCGGGCCACTCGCTGCAGTCGAAGTCGGGCGGCAGGTTCTCGGTGTACTGGCCCGGCTTGAACCCGGGCAGGCCGTGCGCGGCGAAGAACTCGTCGGCGTCGGCCAGCATCGTCGGCACGCGGGCGTCGAGCACGATCGCGACGGTCGCGCCCCGGCCGGTGTAGGGGCTGCCGGTCACGCCGTACGCGGACCGCATCTGCTGCGGCGTGTAGCCGCAGGTCTCGGTCGGCGCCGAGGTGTGCCCGTAGGCCCGCGGCACGCTCACCCGGTGCTCACCCCAGTAGTGCGAACAGGGAAAGGCCGCGGGCTCGGTGGCCCGCACGGCCGAGGGGCGGCGCACGGCCGCCTGCGGTTGGGGTCCGTCGACGTACGCGGTGAGCCCGTCGACCGACAGCACGGCCGGGCTGAGAGTGGCCGGCACCGACATGTCACCGGCCGGCGCGACCTGATAGGACGGGAACTTGTCGTCGCCCTGCCGGTAGGTCTTGAACGTGGTGGCGAACGCCGCGGCCGCCTGCGCCACGGTCGCGTCGACGGCCAGGTAGTGGGTGGTCCCGCCGGTGACCGTCATGCCCTGCCCGGTCAGCCACGCGCGTACCGCCGAGATCTGTGCTTCGGTGACCCCGTACCGCTGCCGGTACCGCGCCGGCGTCAGGTAGTGGGCGTACGCCGGGTTCGAGGGTTCCGAGACCGCCCGCGCGGTGCGTACCCGTCCGGCCGTGTCCCGGCCGCCGAGGAACACCCGGAACTGCAGGTGGGTGCCCGGGTCGGTCGGCACGACGTCGCCGGTCACCGGCCCGGCGAGCGGCGACGGCAGCGTCACGCGCCCGGTCGGCACCGGCGAGGCGTACGCCGTCCCGGCCCCTCCCACCAGCGCGGCGACCGCGACGCCCACGACCAGGCCGCGCCACGACCACCGGCGCATCGGTTCATGAGATGTCATGCCCTTGAGACGCGAGTGGACGATCGATCTGTGGCCTCCGGCCTCGTGTCTCTCGGCGCGGCGGCCTACGCCCCGCCGAACGCGGCCAGCAGGGCCCGCTCCCGTTGCGGGCTGAGGCCGGCCTTGCGGGGCCGGTCGAGGCCTTCCGCCCGCTCGTAGGCGAGAACGTCGGTGACCAGCCCGGCCCGCTCCCGATGGCGCAGGCCGGCGGCGACGGCGGCCGCGCCGGTGCGGGCCGACCAGCCCTCCCATCCCGGCTCGACGCTCCACATCGCCAGCGAGTCCTCGCCGCCGTACTGCTCGACCTCCTGGTCGACGAGCCATTGCCGCGGCACGCTCACGACGGGCCCGGTGTGCCCGCCGATCCGCCGGCACAGCTCGACCCATTCCCCGAACGGCACGACGGGGCCGACGACGTCGTACGCGCCAACGGTGCCGCGTTCGGCGCAGTCGAGGATCCAGGCGGCCTGGTCGCGGACGTCGACGACCTGGGTGGGCAGGTCCGGGGTGTCCGGCACCAGCATCGGTTCCTCCGGCGACCGGGCGGCGCGGGCGACCCAGGCGCCGGACCGTCCGCTGCGGTCGCCCGGGCCGCCGATCAGACCGGAGCGGGCGACGAGCAGCCGGTCGCCGAGCGCGGCCGCACTGGCGTCCTCGCAGGCCACCTTCGCCTCGCCGTAGAGTTCCCGGCCGGCCTCGTCCTGGTCGGTGGGTTCCCGCAGCGGGAACGACTCGTCCGCGCCGGGCGTGTCGAAGGCCGCGTAGGCGTTGCCGGACGACACGTACGTCCAGTGCCCGGCCCGGTCGGCGAGGGCGGCGAGCGCCCGCTTCACGAAGCCGGGTTGCCAGGAGACCTCGACCACCGCGTCCCACGACTGGTCGCGGGCCGGTTCGTAGGCGAGCGGATCGCGCCGGTCGGCGGCGATCAGCCGGGCGCCGGGTGCGGGCGGGCCGCTGTGGCCACGTGCGAGGCACGAGACGGTGTGACCCCGCCCGACCGCCTGCCGGGCGACCTCCCGGCCGAGCCACTGGGTGCCGCCGAGGATGAGGATGTCCATCGGCCGAGTCGATCAGTGGGCAGCCGGTTCCCGCAACCCGGTTCGCGGCCGGCGTAAGCGAAAGCGGTGATAGCCGCCCGTCGATGGACGGGTTCAGAGCCGATCCGTGACATTACCGTGGTCAATCCGCCGCGGGCGGTGACTAGCGTCCCGGGCGTGACCACCATGCGGCCGCGCGGCGGCCTCAGCAACGTCGGGCTCGGCGTCGTCATCGGCGTGGCCGTCGCGCTGACGCTCGGGCTGCTCGGGCTGCTGGCGATCCCGGTGTTCGGCTTCTTCGCCTGGTGGCGTCTGGGCCCCGACGTCGACGACGCGAAGGCGGCCGCCGACCACTACCTGGCGCGCCTCGAGGCCCGGGACGACGCCGGCGCCTACGCCCTGCTGTGCGGCGACGCCCGCCACGCCACCACCCGGGACGCCTTCACCGACCTCGTCGACGCCGGCCCGCGCCCGGCCTCCCACACCGTGGCCGACGGCAGCTTCGCCGACGAGGCCGGCCACCACGCCGACGTGGTCGCCTATCTGGCCGACCGCTCCGGCCCGCGCCGCCGGCTCGAGCTCACCCTCACCTACGCCGACCGCAAGTGGAGCGTCTGCGGCGCCGACCTCATCTAGGGCCCTGAGCGAAGGTCTGGCGGAGCTCGCCGACGCCGTCGAGGCGGCTGATCAGGGTCTCGCCCGGCCGGAGGAAGCGCGGCGGGGTGCGGCGGTTGCCGACTCCGGCCGGCGTGCCGGTGAAGATGAGGTCGCCGGGCAGCAGCGGGCAGATCGCCGAGATCCGGGCGACCAGGTCGTCGATCGGGAAGATCATGTCTCCGGTACGGCCGGACTGCAGGGTCTCGCTCGTCGATCCGTTCAGCAGCGTCGACTCGAATCGGATGTCGTCGCGGTCCGGGAAGGCGTCGGGGGTGACCGCCACCGGTCCGGTTGGGCCGAAGCCGGGGAACGACTTGCCGAGCGAGAACTGCGCCGGCCGGCCCTGGGACTGGGTCAGCCGCTCGGACAGGTCCTGACCGCACGTCAATCCGGCGATCGCGTCCCAGGCCGCCGCCCGCGGGATGCGGTGTCCGCCGGCGCCGATCACCGCGACGACCTCGATCTCCCAGTCCACATTGCCCGGCGGCAGGGCGACGGTGGTGACCGGGCCGGTGACGCAGCTCGGGAACTTGGTGAAGACCAGCGGCGCGTCCGGCGGGGTGAAGCCCGCCTCGGCCGCGTGCGGCCGGTAGTTGAGGGCGACGGCGAAGACCTGGCGCGGGTCGGGCACCGGCGGTCCGAGTTCGGCTTCGGTGACCGAGACCGCCCCGGACCGGTCGGCGGTCGGCGCCCACGCCCGCACCTCGTCCCAGCGGGCGAGCGCGGCGCGGGCGCCGGACGGGAGCGCCCCGCCGGAGGCGGTGGCCACGTCGAGCGCGCGGCCGTCGGCCACCAGGACGAGGCGTCCGCCGAGCGTGCCGAACCGCATCAGCCGACCGTCTCCGAGTACAGGTCCGTGGTGTATGGCGGGGTGTCGTGCGCCGCGCTCCACGGCACCACCCGGTTGCGCAGCACGCCGATGCCCTCGATCTCGGCCTCGATCTCGTCGCCCGGCCGCAGATAGAAGTCGAACGGGTCGGGCTGCACGGCGGCGACCCCGGAGATGGTGCCGGTCGTGATGATGTCGCCGGCGCTGTATCCCTGCGCCGAGTGGTGCGCGACCAGGTGGGGGATCGAGATGACCATCTGGGCGGTGTTGCCCTGCTGGCGCACCTGACCGTTGACCTTCAGCCGCATCGCCAGCTTCTGCGGGTCGGGGATCTCGTCCTTGGTCACGATCCACGGTCCGATCGGGCAGAACGTGTCGATGCCCTTGGAGAACGAGAAGACGCCGGACTTCATCTCCTGCCGCTGGATGTCCCGGGCGGTGATGTCGTTGAAGATCAGGTAGCCGGCGATGTGGTCCTCGGCCTCGTCCGGCGAGAAGAACTTTCCGGCGCGGCCGATCACGATCCCGAGCTCCAGCTCGTAGTCGAGCTCCTTGGTCAGGCCCTCGGGATAGACGATCGCGTCGTCCGGCCCGATGATCGCGTCGACGTTCTGAAAGAACACGATCCCCTTGTGCACGGGATGGGACCAGTTCACGGCCTGAAGCTCGGTGTGGTGCTCGGTGAAGTTGCCGGCCGTGTGGAAGAACTTCTTCGGCACGATCGGCGCGCGCAACCGGACCGCGGCCCGGTCGAGCCGTTCGCCGGTCTCGTCGACCCGGCCGCCGCGCTCGAAGAACTCCCGCGTCGACCCGCAGGCCAGCTCCACCACCGTGTCGCCGTCCAGGCGGCCGACCCGGCCGTCGTCGAACGTGACCAGCTTCATCGCCATCACCGCAGCTCTCGGAATGTGAAAGTCGATTACGTCAAATGGAAGCGTGCCCCGGCGGCCCGCATGGTGTCAAGAAACCCGGAAGACCCGCAGCTGCATGGCCAGAGCCTGGTAGTAGCCGGCGATCGTGAGCAGCTCGAACACGCCGGCCTCGCCGAGCATGCCGAGCGCCCGCCGGTATTCCTCGTCGTCCAGATCGCGCCGGACGACGAGCGCGTGGGCGGTCGCCGCGACCACCCGTTCGAGCTCGCCGGCGAGAGCCTCGAACCGGCCCGTGCGCAGCGCGTCCAGCTCGTCGCCGGTCAGCCCGGCGTGCCGGCCGATCGGCTCGTGGGCGGCCCACTCGAAGGCGGCGTCCGCGGCGACGGCGGTGACCAGGATCGCGATCTCGCGCGCCCGGTCGCTCAGCGCCGTCTCGTAGCGCACGGCCGCCCCGAGCGCCTGCCACGCGAACCCGAGCCGGGGCTGCAGGAGGAACGCGTTGAACGGCCCTTCCAGCCCGCCGTCCGCGTCGACCAGCGGGAACAGCTGTGGCCCCTGGGCGCGCCGGCCGCCGGCGACCGCGGCGTAGACCGCGCGCTGGTCGTCGTCGAGGTCGGCCGGGGCGAGCTTGCCGAGCCGCGCCGTCACAGGCCGGCCGCCAGCTGCGAGATCTCGGCGCACGTCGCCAGCAGCACCGGCTTGAGCTCGCGCACGATGCGCTGGGTCGACCAGTCGCGGGCCTGCACCGCGAGGTTGACCCCGGCGATGACCCGGCCGCCGGCGCCGGTGATCGGGGCGGCCACCGAGCGCAGCCCGTGGGCCAGCTCCTCGTCCTGCAGGGCCCAGCCCTGGTCGCGGATCTGGACCAGCTCCTGCCGCAGCTCGTCCAGCGACACCTTGGCGTTCGGGCCGTGCTGGCCGGGGAACGAGGCGTCGGTGATCCGCTCGACCAGCTCGGCCTCGTCGAGCCACGCCAGCATCAGCTTGCCGATCGAGGTGTGCACCGCGGGCAGCGTCGAGCCGACCTGGATGTTGGCCGTGACCAGGTCGGAGTTGCGCAGGCGGATCAGGTAGAGCACCCGGTCGCCGGTGAGCACGGCCAGGTTGACCGTCTCGCCGGTGGTCTCGCCCAGCCGCTGCAGCCGGGGCGTGGCCAGCGCGACCAGGTCGAGGCTGCGCAGCGCGGCCCCGCCGAGGGTCAGCGTGCGCACCCCGGGCCGGTAGTCGCCGTTCGGCAGATGATCGAGGTAGCCCTCGGCGGTCAGGGTCATCACCACGCGGTAGACCGTGGGCATCGGCAGCCCGGACGCGACGGCCAGGTCGCTCACCCGCCAGGTGGGCCGCTGCTCGTCGAAGAGGCTCAGCAGTCGCAGCCCCTTGGCGAGCGCCTCCACCCGGTATTCCGGCTTCTCGCCGCCCGCGGCCGGGCTCGCGGTGCGAGTGGCGACGGGCGTGGGATTTCGCCGACTGGCGGCCATGGATCACCTTCTCGAAAACGGATTTCACCGACGGCGCCCAGCTTAAGGCGTGCCTGGACAGTCCCCGGTGGCTGGTCTAGCTTACTGGATAGTGACTTTCGCAGGCCGAGAATACAAGCGTGAGGTGCCCATGGACTGGTTGTCACTCTCCGGCCGGCCGACCCTCGTCGCCGGGGCCGGCGGTCTGGGAGGCGCCAGCGCGGCCGGCCTCGCCATCCAGGGCGCCGCGGTCGTCCTCGTCGACGTGGACGAGGAGCGGCTCGACGCGGTGGCCCGTACGGCGAAGGAGGCCGGCGGCACCGTGCGGACCGTCGTCGCCGACCTGCGCTCGGCGGACCGCTGCCGCGAGGTGGCGGCCGAGGCGGCCGGGCTGGTCGGCGTGCCGCAGATCTTCGTGCACGCGGTCGGGCGCAACGTGCGGCGGCCGGTGCTCGAACTGGGCGACGACGACTGGGCGGACATCGTCGAGCTGAACCTGTCCACGGCGTACTGGCTCGGCCAGGCGGTGGGCGGCCAGATGGTCGGCGCCGGCTACGGCCGGATGACCTTCGTGTCGTCGGTCTCGGGGCTGCTCGCGCACGCCGACCACGCGCCGTACGCCGCCAGCAAGGGCGGTCTCAACCAGCTCATCCGGGTGATGGCCCGGGAGTGGGCGACCCGGGGCGTGACCGTCAACGCGGTGGCGCCCGGCTACATCGAGACCGCCCTGACCAAGGACCACCTGGATCGGGACGGCAACCGGGAAGCCCTGGAGAGCCTGGTCCCGGCGCGCCGGCTCGGCGTGCCCGAGGAGGTCGCCGACGCGGTCACCTTCCTCTCCTCGGACCGGGCGCGGTTCATCACCGGCCAGGTTCTCTATGTCGACGGCGGCCGCGTCCTGGTCTGAGAGAGTAACTCCGACAAATCACCCCGAAACGGAGGACCACCCGTGCCACTCACCCCCCTCCCCGTTCCTCGCCGGTTCGAAGGCCGGTCCGTGGTTGTCACCGGCGCCGGCACCGGATTCGGGGCGGAGATCGCGATCCGCGCCGCCCGGGAAGGCGCCCGGGCCGTCGGCGTGCACTACCGGTCCTCGAAGGCCGGTGCCGAGGCCACCGCCGAGCGGGTCCGCGAGGCCGGTGCCGAGCCGGTCCTGCTGCGCGCCGACATCGTCGAGTGGGCGCAGGTCGCGGCCCTGGCCGACGAGGCGTTCACCGAGCTCGACGGCGTCGACGTGCTGGTCAACAACGTCGGCGACGTGGCCCGCGAGCAGATGTCCTGGCGCGACATCACCGAGGAGTCGATCGACCACGTCCTCGCGGTCGACATCAAGGGCACCATGGCCTGCATCCACGAGTTCGGCAAGCGAATGCTCGAGCAGGGCCACGGCGCGATCGTCAACATCGGCTCGACCGTCATCGTGCGGGGCAGCGCCCGCGCCCCGCAGTACGCGGCGGCCAAGTACGGCCTGCTCGGCGTCACCAAGTCGTACGCGCACGCGTTCGCCCCGACCGTCCGGGTCAACGTGTTCGCCCCCGGGTTCATCGAGACCGAGGCGACGCTGGGCCGCAAGGACTGGAAGTCGGGCCGCGGCGACCAGCTGCGCGAGCTGACGCCGATGGGCCGCATCCCGGGCCCGGCCGAGCTGGCCGGCACGGCACTGTTCCTCGCCACCGACGACGCGAGCCACATGACCGGCGGCTACCTGGTGGCCGACGGCGGCTACAACATGGTCGGCGCCTGATGTCCGCCCACCCCCGCGATCTGCCGCTCGCCGAGGCACGTGAGCTGGTGCAACGGGCCGTGGACAAGGCCGAGCAGCTCGGACTGCGCGGTGGCGTCGCCGTGGTCGGCGCGAGCGGTGCGCTGATCACCGCCTCCCGGCTCGACCACGGCGGCCCGGGCGGGATGGCGCGCGCCCGGTCGAAGGCGTGGATCGCCGCCACCCAGCAGATCACCAGCACCGAGCATCTGCACCGGATGACGACGCTGCCGGCGCCCATCTCGGCCGGGTTCGTGGGGGTGAGCCCGGAGGCGATGTTCCCGGGTGCGGGCGGGATCCCGGTGCGGGACAAGGACGGCGTGGTGGTCGCCGGGGTGGCCGCGTCCGGGGCGACGGTCAGCCCGTTCCTGCCCGAGGGGGTGGCTCCCGAGGCCGTCAGCGCCGCCGGCGAGCCGGCGAACCCCGAGGACCTTCTGATCGCGTACGCCCTGGACATCGCGTACGTGGGACAGCACGGCGACGACGCGGCCCGCTGGCGGCAGCGGTTCGGCGACCTGGTGGTGGCGCCGGAGAGCAGCCTCGGCATGCGTCCCGCCCCACCCGCCGCCGCGCAGTACGAGCTGGCCTGGGCCAAGGATCTGTGCGACCGGGTGCTGGCCGGGGCGCGCCGCCGGGGCCTGCGCATCAGCGTGGCGGTGGTGGACCGCGGCGGCGATCCGATCCAGCAGGACCGGATGGAGGACGCGCCGGCCGGCGGCGTCGACATCGCCCTCGGCGTGGCCGCGGCGGCCGCCCGCTTCGGTGTCCCCAGCGAGCGCCTGACCGAGTGGTACGGCGGGGCGATCACCGGCCTGAACCCGGTGCGGGTGCTCGGCGTCGCGGGCGGCCTGCCCCTGGCGGACGGCGACCGGTTGGTGGCCGGCCTCGGCGTCGGCGGTGCCGACCCGGCGGAGTGCCGGGCCCTGGCCCAAGCGGTGACAGCGGCGACGCCATGAGCGACTCGGAGCGCGGGGCGGCGGCGACAGGGACGACGCCATGAGCGACACCCGGATCGCGGTGCTCGGCTGCGGCGCGATCGGCAGCCTCTACGCCGCCCACCTGGCCCGCGTGCCGGGCGTCGAGGTCTGGGCGGTCGATCCGTGGCGCGAGCACGTCGAGGCCATCGAAGCGGGCGGTCTGACGGTCACCGGCCAGGCCGACTTCACCGCGCCGGTGCACGCCCGCGCGAGCGCCGCCGAGCTGCCGCGCTGCCACCTGGGCATCGTGGCCACGAAGTCGCTGCACACCCGCGGCGCCGTCGAAGCCGCGAGGGAGGCACTCGCCGGCGCGGCCGTGGTCAGCGTGCAGAACGGGATCGGCAACGAGGAGCTGATCGCCGAGTTCGTGCCGCGGGTCATGCGGGGCACCATCGTCACGGCCGGCGCGGTCACCGCTCCCGGGACCGTCCGTTACGACGCTCCGGGCGACTCGTGGTTGGGGCCGTTCGAGCCGAAACCGGCGTCCGCCGAGGAGATCGCGCTGCTGGCCGGGCTGCTCGACGAGGGCGGCCTGAGGACCCACGCGGTAGCGGACGCTCGTGGTCCGCAATGGACGAAGGTCGTCTTCAATGCGGCGACCAGCCCGCTGGCCGCGCTGACCGGGCTCACCGTCGGCCAGGTCTGCACCGATCCGGCGCTGCGGGCCCAGGTGGGGATCCTGATCGACGAGGCGCGCGCGGTCTGCGCGGCGGCCGGCATCGTGCTGACCCGCGACCCGGCCGAGGCGGTCGAGGAGGCGATCCGGGAGGCGTTCCGGCACAAGCCGTCGATGCTGCAGGACGTGCTGGCCCGGCGCCCGACCGAGGTCGACGTGCTGAACGGCGGGATCGCCGCCGAGGGCCGCCGGATCGGGGTGGCCACGCCGGCCCACGACGCGATGGTCGCGCTGGTCCACGGCCTGCAGAGCTCCTGGAATTAGCCATGGACATCCTTCCGGGTGTCGTTTACGTTTCTCGCATGCAACACCGAAAGTAGTTTTCACTAGGTGAAAGTCGGGAGTCCGGCCGTGAGAATTCACCCCACACGCCCCGCGGGCGCCATAGTCGCTCTGCTGGTGCTGGCGTCCTGCAGCCACGCCTCGGATTCCGGCGGATCGGCCGCCGGCCAGGCCGCGGCCCTCCCCGAGACCCTGGTCTTCTCGCCGCTCTCGCTCGCCCCGCCCGCGCTCAAGGGACTCTCCGAGGGCGTGAAGGGCTACGCGAGCGGCAAGGGCTGGGAGGTCATCGTCCAGGATCCGAACTTCGACTCGAGCACGCAGACCCAGCAGCTCAACGAGGTGCTCAGCTCGGGCCGGGCCGGGGCCGGCTGGATCATCGCGGTGGCACCGCCGTCGATCCTGCCGATCATCAGGACGGCCCAGTCGAAGGGCATTCCGCTACTGGTCAACGGCCGCCCCGACGAATACGGGTTCGCGGGCCCGCAGCCGGGCATCACCTTCGACTACGTCGACTACGCGGCCGGCGGCAAGGCCCTCGGCGAGCAACTCGGCAACTGCGTCAACGAGAAGATGGGCGGCCGGGCCGACGTGCTGGCCGCCCAGAGCTCCGAGGGGCAGGCCGGCAAGAAGGAGTTCGAGGAGGCCGCCGCGGCCGCGCTCAAGGCCACCGCGCCGGGAGCCACGATCGTGCAGAGCGTGATCGCCAAGGACCGGGCCGGCGCCCAGACCGACGTCGGCAACGTGTTGCAGGGCAAGCCCGGCCTGAGCGCGGTGCTGGCGTCCAACGACGAGGGCGCGCTCGGTGCGATCGGCGCGTTCGCCGCCGCCGGCAAGACCCCGCGGTGCGTGACCGACTTCGGCGGCAACGACGAGGTGCTGAAGAACGTCACCACCGGCAAGATCTACGCCTCGGTCGCGCTGCAGTTCCAGGCCGACATGACCCAGTCGTTCGACACGCTGGTGAGGATGCGGGCCGACCCGAAGGCGAACGGTCAGGTGCTGATCGTTCCGCAGAAGGTCCTGACGGCTAAGGACTGAGGAATGACGGTGACTGCCGAAACGCCGGTCGCGACCGCCGGGCCGGAGAAGGACCCGGCCGGCGTCCGCTGGCTCATCTTCGCCCGCGACCGCGGCATCCTGGTCCTCTGGGTGCTGCTGCTGGCCGGCTTCAGCGTGTGGGCCCGTCCGTACTTCGCCAGCCTGGACAACGCGATCCTGATCGCCAACGCGGCCGCGCTGACCGCCATCTTCGCGGCCGGCATTGCGGTCGGGGTGATCTGCGGCGCGCTCGACCTGTCGATCCCGGGCACCGCGGCGATGGCCGGCTGCGTCTGCGGATGGCTGATGACCCACGGGCTGCCGGTGTGGCTCGGGATCCTCGCCGGGCTCGCGGTGGGCGTCGTGGTCGGGCTGGCGAACGGGCTGATCGCGCTGCGCGGCTTCAACCCGATCATCGTCACGATCGGGTCGTTGTCGGTGCTGTCCGGGCTGGCCGCGGCGCTCGCCGGCGGATACACGATCCCCAGCCTGACCGGGCTGACGTTCCTCGGCACCGACCGCTTCGCCGGGATTCCGGCCCCGGTCTGGGTCGTGGCCGCGCTGTTCCTGGCCGGCACCGCGTTCCTCACCCGCACGCGCGACGGCATCCGGCTGATGGCGGTCGGCGGCAACGCCGAGGCGGTGCGGCGGTCCGGCATCCACGCCGACCGTTACCGGGTGCTCGGCTTCGTGGTGAGCGGGTTCTGCGCGGCGCTCGGCGGGCTGGTCACGGCCGCGCTGGTGACCGAGGCCAACCCGGCCGCCAACCCGGGCATCATCTTCAACGCGCTCACCGCGGTGGCCCTGGCCGGGGTCTCGCTCAGCGGCGGCCGGGGATCGCTGCCGCGGGTGCTGGTCGGCGCCCTGATCCTCGGCACGATCTCGAACGGGCTGACCATCAAGGGAATCGAGCCGTACTGGGCCACCGCGGTCACCGGCCTGTTGCTGCTGGCCTCGCTGAGCCTGGACAAATGGGTGTCGACCACGGTCTCCCGGCGGCTGGTCGCGGCCGCGCAGAGCGGAAAGAGGTAGCCATGGCCCGGGCATTGGAGCTGCGCGGCATCGACATGCACTACGGCTATGTCCGCGCCCTGGACGCCATCGACTTCGCGGTGCACCCGGGCGAGGTCGCCGGCCTGCTGGGCGACAACGGGGCCGGCAAGTCGACGCTGCTCAAGGTGATGTCCGGGGTCCACCAGCCGACCAGCGGCACGATCCTGGTGCACGGCGAGCCGACCGTGTTCAGCTCGCCGAGCCGGTCCACCGCGGCCGGGATCCAGATGGTCTATCAGGACCTCGCGCTGGTCGACGCCCAGGACATCGCGACCAACCTCAACCTCGGCCGCGAGATCCTGCGCAAGGGTCCGCTGGGCCGGCTCGGGTTCGTCGACCGCAAGGCGCAGCGCAGGCGGGCGGCCGAGGAGCTCGACCGGCTGGGCGTGCGGACGGCCGTGGTGACCCGCCCGGTCGAGATGCTCTCCGGCGGACAGCGGCAGGTGGTCGCGCTGGCCCGGGCCGCGACCCGGGTCACCGGCGACCGCAACGGCGTGCTGCTGCTGGACGAGCCGACCGCCGCGCTGGGCTACGAGCAGACCCGGCAGGTCGAGGCGCTGATCCGGCGGATGGCCGAGCACGGGGTGGCCTGCGTGCTGGTCACCCACAACCTGCCGCTCGCGGCCGGGGTGTGCGACCGGATCGTGGTGCTCAACCGGGGCCGCAAGGTCGCCGACGTGGCCACCGCGGAGACCGACAACGACCAGCTGGTCGGCTGGATCACCGGGGCGCGGGGGTCGATGTTCTGATGGGCTTCCTCTGGGGCGTCGCGACGTCGGGGCATCAGACCGAGGGCGGCAACACGACCAGCGACACGTGGTTCGCCGAGCACGTCACGCCGACCGCCTTCCGGGAACCGTCCGGCCCGGCCTGCGACGGCTTCCACCGCTGGCGCGACGACCTCGACCTGGTCGCCGGGATGGGCCTGTCGGCGTACCGGTTCTCGGTCGAGTGGGCGCGGGTCGAACCGGTCGAGGGGGAGTTCGCCGAGGCGGCTCTCGACCACTACGCCGCGATCGTCGACCGCTGTCTCGAACTGGGCCTGGCGCCGGTGGTGACGTACAACCACATGACCGCCCCGCACTGGTTCGCCAGGCGCGGCGGGTGGCTCGATCCCGGCTCGGCGGAGGTGTTCGCGCGCTACTGCGGCGTGCTGACCGACCACATCGGTCAGTCGATCGCCTACGCGGTGACCCTCAACGAGCCGAACCTGCCCCGGCTGCTGTCCTGGGCCCCGATCCCGGATGCCGTCCGCGACCTGGAACGCGCCACCCTGGATGCGGCGGGCCGGGCGGCCGGCGTCGAGCGCTACCGGCTGGCCAACGTCGCGCTGCCCGAGGAGTTCGACGCGCTCGAGGACGGGATGGCCGCCGCGCACCGGGCCGGCCGGGCGGCGATCAGGTCCCGCCGCCCCGATCTGCCGGTCGGGCTGAGCCTGGCGGTGGTCGACGACCAGGCGGTCGGCGAAACCAAGATCAGAGATCGAAAACGAAACGACGTGTACGCCCGGTGGCTGCGCCTGGCCCGCGACGACGATTTCGTCGGGGTGCAGAACTACGAACGCGCCCGCTACGACGCCGACGGTTTGCTCCCGGCCGGGGACGGCCCGCTGTTCTCGGACGTCCACCCGTCGTCACTGGGCAACGCGGTGCGCTACGTGCACGCCGAGACCGGCGTCCCGGTGTTGGTCACCGAGCACGGCCGGGCGACCGACGACGACACCCGCCGGGCGGCGTTCCTCGAACCCAGCCTGGCCGGCCTCCACGAGGCGATCCACGAGGGCGTGCCGGTGCTCGGATACCTGCACTGGACGCTGCTCGACAACTTCGAGTGGATCTTCGGTTACGGGCTGAAGCTCGGCCTGGTCGAGGTCGACCGGGCGACGTTCGCGCGGACACCGAAGCCGAGCGCGGCCGAATACGCCCGGCTCGTGCGGCAACACCGGGGCGGCTGAGCGTGCCCGCGCCTCATCACTTCGGATACTGGGTGCCGGACCTGGCGGCGGCCGTCGAACGGGCGGCCCGCACGCTCGGCATCGGGCCGTTCCTGGTGCACCGGCACGTCGTCTTCGATACGTTCCGGATGGCCGACGGCACCGAGATCACCGACCCGGCGTTCTTCGATCACACCGCCGCCTTCGCCGCGTGGGGACCGGTCGTGCTCGAACTGGGCGAGGTGCACTCGATCGACGGGAGCCTCGCCGCGGCGTACGGAATCGGTTTTGACCGCATCGGGCACGTCTCGTGGGTGACCGAAGATCTGGCCGCCGAGGGCGTGCGGCTGGAAGCCGCCGGCTGCCGGCCGATCCACGAGGCGGTGACCGGCGCGGTCCACGTCGCCTGGTACACCGGCGGCACGCTCTTCCCGCACCCGATCGAACTGCACCGGGCCGGCCCGCCGATCCTCGGCCTGCACGACCGGCTGGCCGCGGCGGCCCGCGGCTGGGACGGCCGCGATCTGAGCTTTTCCATCTGAAACCGAGTGGAACTGAGGAGTCTTGCCGTGATCCGACCGCTGCACGTGCTGATCGCCGGAGGCGGCCTGTCCGGCCTCGGCGTCGCCCAGGGACTGGTGAAGAGCGGGCACACCGTCGAGGTCTTCGAGCGGGACCGCGACCTCAACCGCAAGCAGGGCTACTACCTGCACATGAACGCGTTCGGCGGCGAGGCCCTGCGCGCGCTGCTGCCGGACGACCTGTTCGCGCTCTACCAGGCCACCTCGCGGGTCACCTACGAGCGGCGGGAGTCGGTCGTGCTGCACGACCACTTCGGTGAGCTCAGCTCGCAGCCCCACCTCGGGCCGCCGAACGAGGGCGAGATCCCGCACACCGGGGTGCACCGCCGGACGCTGCGCCAGATCCTCAGTGCCCGCCTGGGCGGCGCGCTGCGGGTCGGCGCCCCGGTCACCGGCTACACCGAGGACGCCGACGGGGTGACCGTCACGCTCGCCGGCGGCGGCATCGCCCGCGGCGACCTGCTGGTCGGCGCCGACGGCATCCGTTCCGTCGTCCGGACCCAGCGGCTGCCCGAGGTGCCGGTCATCCCGGCCGGCGTGCGGGGCATCGGCGTCTACGGCCGCGTGCCGCTCACCGCGGAGCTGCGCGAGATCGTGCCGGCCAATCTGATGGACGGCGTCGTGATCGCCGTCGACCGGGCCGGCAGCCGGATGCTGGTCGGCGTCTTCGACCCGCGGCAGCCGGTGCACGAGGCGGCGAAGCGGATCGCGCCGGACGTCACGCTCGACCCGGTCGGGCCGTACATGATGGTGTCGTGCAGCGTCGCCCCGGGCACCGAGGTGCCGCCGTCGGCCGAGTGGACCGCCGAGACCCCGGCGATGCTGCGCGACTCGATGCGGCGGGCGGTGGCCCTCTGGCACCCGGCCGCCGCGGAGATCGTCGGCCGGATGGACCTCGACTCGATCTTCATGATCCCGTTCGGCTTCATCGTGCCGGCCGGGACCTGGGAGCCGTCCCGGGTCACGCTGGTCGGCGACGCCGCGCACGCGATGCTCCCGACCCTCGGCATGGGTGCCAACCTGGCCCTGCGTGACGCCGAGAAGCTGGTCGAGCAGCTGGTCCGGGGAACCGATCCGGTCGCCGCGATCGGCGGGTACGAGAAGGACATGCGCGAGGTCGCCTACCCGTTCCACGCGATGACCCTCGACCACGACAAGAACTTCGGCGGCGGGGCCCTCGCCGAGTCCCATGACGCCGGATGATCCGCCGCGGCGACCCCGGGTATGAGCGGGCGCGGGCCGGCCGGATCTTCAACGACCGGCGCCCGGACCGCTACCCGGCGGCGATCCTGCTCGCGGAGAACGCCGGCGACGTGGCCGCCGGAGTGCGCCTCGCCCGCGCGGAGAACCTGACCGTCAGCGTCCGATCGGGCGGCCACTCCTGGGCGGCGTGGAGCCTGCGGGACGACGCGCTGCTGATCGACCTCGGCGGCCTGAACCGGCTCGACTACGACGAGACGACCGGCGTGGTCGTGGCCGGGCCGGCGGTGCGTGGCGGCCTCGACCTGTCCCCGTTCCTGGCCGAGCACGGGCGCGCGTTCCCCGGCGGCCACTGCCCGTCGGTCGGGCTCGGCGGCTATCTGCTGCAGGGCGGCCAGGGCTGGAACGGCCGCCGGATGGGCTGGGCCTGCGAGAGCGTGGTGGCGGTCGACGTGGTCACCGCCGACGGCTCGCTCGTCCGCGCCGACGCGACCCAGCACAGCGACCTCTATTGGGCGGCTCGCGGTGCCGGCCCGGGCTTCCCCGGCATCGTGACCGCGTTCCACCTCCGGACGTACGAGGCTCCGGCCGTCATGTGGCACGACACCCGGACGTTCCGCCCCGGCGACGGCCCGGTCCTGCTGGCCTGGCTGCACGAGCTGCTGCCGGCGCTGGACCGCCGGATCGAGCCGGTCCTCGCGGCGACCCGGCTGCCCGGCGAGCTCACGCTCCTGCTGCACACCACGGTCATGGCCGGCTCGGACGACGAGGCCACCGAGCTGTTGCGGGTGTTCGCCGAGGGGCCGCTGGCCGGGAAGGAACTCAGCCAGATCACCGGGCCGACCTCACTGGCCGAGGAGTGCGCGGCGCAGGACACCCAGAGCCCCTCGGCTCATCGGTACGCCGTCGACTGCACGTGGACCGACGCGCCGGCCGGCGTCCTGGAAGCGTTGCTGGGCCGGCTCTGGAGCGAGCTGGACACCGAGCACTCATTCTCGATCTGGTACGGCTGGGCGCCCGACCGGGAGCTGCCCGACATGGCGTTCTCGGTGCAGGGCAACGTCTACATCGCCACCTACGCGATCTACTCCGACCCGGCCGACGACGAGCGGTACCGGGAGTGGGTGCACGCGCGGACGGCGGACATCGCGCGGCACGGCGCCGGGGTCTATCTCGGGGACACCGACTTCAGCCGGCGGCAGGACCGGTTCCTCTCCGGCGAGAACTTCCGGCGGCTGGAGGAGATCCGGGCGCGGCGCGATCCGGACGGCATCTTCGCGTCCTATCTGACCGCCGACGCGGCCGGGCTGAACGTCCATGGCTGAGCCGCGCCTCGACCACGCCGGGCTCTGCGTGCGGAGCCTGGAAAGCGCCGCGGACTGGTACTGCGCCGCGTTCGTCGGGCTCGGCGCGCGACCGGTGATGACGCCGCGGCCGTCGCCGGAGCCGGGCGTGCGGATGGCGTTCGTCGCCGACCCGGAAGGCAACCTGGTCGAGATCCTGTCCCGAGGAGCACACCCATGAAGGTTCTGGGGCTCGGCTGCGGCCAGCCCGGCGGCAGCGCCGAGATCCTGCTGACCGCGGCGCTGCGCGCGGCCGGGGACGCGCAACTGGTCCGGCTGACCGACCTGACGACCGACGACCACCGGTGGTGGCTCTGGGAGCGGCTGGTCGAGTGCGACGGGCTGATCGTAAGCACACCGATCATCAACCGCACCGTCGCCGCCCGGCTCAAGACGGTGATCGACTTCCTGCTCGGGCCGAACGCGGACGCCGCGATCATCGAGCACCTGGTCGAGGTCCGCCGGAGCGGCGCCGAGCCGGCCGTCCCGTTCCGGGTCGACGAGCGGGTGCTCAAGCCGCGGGTAGCCGGCCTGATCGCGGTCGGCGGCTCGCTCACTCCACAGTGGAAGACGCTGGCTCTCCCATTGCTGCACACCACCGTGTTCTCGATGCACATGGCGGTGGTCGACCAGGTGGCGTACGGCGGTGCCGGCACGCCACGGTCGATCCTGCTCGACGAGGCGGCGCTGGAGCGCGCGGCGCGGCTCGGCGGCAATGTGGCGTCGCAGCTCGGGGTGGCGTTCGACGACGTGCGCTATCTGGGACCGCCGGGACTGTGCCCGATGTGCCACCTCAGCGTCGTCGAGCTGAACGGCACCGCGGTCACCTGCGCGACCTGCGGCAGTACGGGGGAGTGGGCGGACAGCACGATCCGGTGGACGGATCTGACCACGTCGGTGATCTCGATGGCCGAGAAGCGGGCGCACGCCCGCGAGATCCAGGAGACCGCGGCGGCTCAGGCCAAGGCGCGGGGCGAGATCGACGCGCGGGCGGCGCGCTTCGGGACGTACGAGCACGTGGTGCGGCCGTGATCCCGTGCGGGCTGCGCGTCGAACACCTGGATCATCCGCTGGGCATTCACACCGCGGCGCCCCGGTTCTCGTGGCGGCTGCCTGAGGGTGTGGCGCGGCAGGAGGCGTACCGGATCCGGACCAGCAACGGCTGGGACACCGGCCGGGTCGACAGCGACCGCAGCCTGCTGATCGCCTATGACGGCCCGGAGCTGCGGTCAGCACCAAGTGGCTGCGGGACGTGGCGGCCGACCAGTGGGCCGACGGGACGGTGGCGAACATGAGCCCGTGCCCGCCCGCCGAGGGCCCGGAGTCGCCGATGGCCTGGCTGAACGGCTCGGCCGGCTGGGGCGACGCGGTCGTGATCGTGCCGTGGGAGCTCTACCGGCAGTACGGCGACGAGCGGATCCTGGCCGAGATGTGGCCGGCGATGGAGGCCTGGATCGGCCGGGCCGCGCGGATGGCCCGCACCCGGCGGAACCCGGCCCGGACCGTTCCCGCGCCACACGAGGAGTTCCTGTGGGACAGCGGATTCCACTGGGGTGAGTGGCTGGTCCCGGGGGTCGAGGAGCACCCGTCCCCGGACGCCGACCACAGCGACGTGGCCACCGCCTACCTCGCCTACTCGGCCGGGCTGATGGCGCGGATCGCCGTCTGGTGACATTGATCCGTTCGGCCGGCACCCACCTGGCCACCGGCTTCCTGGCGACCCCGCACCTGCTGCCCGTCCTGGCCGACACCGGCCACGACGAGGTCGCCTACGACCTGCTGTTCCAGGACACCGAACCCTCCTGGCTGACGATGATCGACCGCGGCGCGACGACGATGTGGGAACACTGGAACGGCGTCGACGCCGACGGGGTCGCCCACGGTTCGCTCAACCACTACGCCAAGGGCGCGGTCGTCTCGTTCCTCCACCGGTACGTCGCGGGCCTACGACTGGTCGAGCCGGCCTACCGCCATTTCCGCGTGCATCCGCACCCGGGCGGCGGCCTCACCTGGGCCGAGGCGGTGCACGACTCCCCGTACGGCCGCATCGAGGTCCGCTGGGACGCCCACCCCGCCTTCGTTCTGACCGTAACCGTCCCACCGGGCTGCACCGCCGACGCAACCCTCCCCGACGGCACGACCCAGCGCCTCGCCCCCGGCGTTTCTAGGTTCGGAGACGGTGCGTCGCCTGCTCCATGAGCCACGGCAGGGCGGCCCGGGCGACCCGGCCGTCGCCGGTCAGGTTGGCGACGACGGTGGTGTCGCCGGTGCGGTAGACGCCGATGTCGCCGTTGATGAAGAAGCCGCCCGGGTGCCCGACGCCCCGGGAGGAGTTGAGGCGCCAGGCCAGCCGGCCGCCCATGCCCGACACCGACTGCACCATCAGCAGCGTCTTGCCGTTGTCGGCCGCGCAGTAGTGGGTGCCCCACGGGATCGGTGAGGCGGTGACCTCGCGCCCGAACATCTGGGCGACGTCGGAGGCCGGGAACAGCGACGGCCGTTCGGGAACGGCGACCGACGCCGCCGGGGCCACCGGGGCGACCGGGGTGACGTCGCGGGTGCGGCCCTGCCCGACCACGGTCAGCGTGACCACGCGGCGCGACCAGGGCCGGACCGCCACGGTCACCGTGTCACCGTCGTGGCAGGACGTTGCCGAGGCGATCGGCACACCCCACGCCACCGTGCGGTCGGCCGATCCGTCGTCGATCGCCAGGTAGTCGAGCCACGGCACCGGCGGTTCGTCCTCGCCGCCACTGCGCGACTTCCAGTTCTCCCGCCACAGCACCTCGCCGGTGATCTCCCGCGTCATGGCCAGGTCGAGGCCCGCCCGGATGAGCAGGTAGACGCCGAACAGGAGAAGCACCAGACCGGGAAGGGGGGACCAGGACGAGAGGAACCGCAGCAACAGCCCGCCGGCCACCGCGACGATCAGCCCTCGGATCACCTGCGACGAGGTGGGCCGCCCGTAGCGCGGCCAGAACGAGGGATATCGCACCCGCACCCGGTGCCACGTGCCGCCGAACGACGACCACACCAGCCTCTTGTCGCCCATCTCGAGGTCGAGCACCGCGCTGGCGAGCCGGGTCGCCCCGACCGCCGCGCCGTAACCCAGGTAGCGGTCCCAGATCGCCACCGACGCGGGCGGCAGCTCGTCGAACTGGTCGTGCCCGCGCAGCCAGTCGCGTACGCCCAGCCAGCGCGCCGCGACCTCGCGGCCGGCCGGGGTGTCCCGTTCGCCCATCGCCCGCCCGGCGACCGCCGAGAGGATGCCGAAGGCGAGGAGGCCCGCGCCGAATCCCGGCTTGTCGTCGTCGGCCCGGCCGAGGCCGTAGTGCACCGCGGCCAGGCCGATGATCACGCCGGCCGCCGCGGCCGAGAACACCAGGAGGGTGACGACGCCCTTGCCGAAGCGCCGGCGGGACAGGCCCGCCGCGCGCGCCTCGTCGACCACCGCGGTGCGCAGCCGCGAGTTCCACGACTTCGACTCGGCCTCGTTGCGGAAGGTCAGGGCGGTGATCGGGACAACCCCGCCGACGGCGAGGCCGCGGATCCGGCTCAGCACCTGACTTTCGTACGGCCGCAGACCGCTCGCGTCCGGTGCCACCGCCGGCACGTGCACCGTGGTCTGCATCGGGTCGAGCCCGGGCTGGCGGAGCTCGAAGAACTTGCGGGCGGCCAGGTCGAGCAGCGTCGACTCGGCCGCGTCCTCGGTCAGCGACCACCGGCCGACCAGGAAGCTGACCAGGGCCGGCGACTCCGGGCCGAGGTCCATGGTGGCCGGCGCCGCCGGCGGCAGTGCCGGGCGGGTCGCCACCCGGCACATCGCGTAGATTCCGGACCAGACGGCAAGCGTGGCGGCGACCGCCACAAGATCGATCATCGCCGGGTCAGAACCGCACCTGGACCGGACCGCGCTCCTCGCCGGCCGCCTGGAAGAACTCGCGGGCGCGGAAGCCGCCCAGGCCGGCGATCAGGTTGGTCGGCAGGGTCTGCGCCGCGTTGTTGTACGACTGGACCGCGCTGGTGAAGAACTGCCGCGCGTACGCGATCTTGTCTTCGGTGTTGGCCAGCTCGATCTGCAGGGCCGCGAAGTTCTGGTTGGCCTTGAGGTCGGGATAGGCCTCGGCGACCGCGATGAGCCGGCCGAGTGCCTGGGTGAGCATGCCTTCCGCCTCGGCACGCTGGGCCGGGCCGCCGCCCTGCGACATGTTCATCGCGTTGCCCCGGGCCGCCACGACGGCGTCGAGGGTGCCGCGCTCGTGGGCCGCGTAGCCCTGGACCGTCTGGACGAGGTTGGGAATCAGGTCGTAACGCCGCTTGAGCTGCACGTCGATCTGAGCCCAGGACGCGTCGGCCTGGTTGCGCAGCCGGACCAGCCGGTTGTACGCCGCGATGATCCAGATGATTACCGCCAGGATGACGATCAGCAACACTCCTCCGACGACCGAAGCCGTCGCACTACCGCCCATGTCAACCCTTCTGATGCCGGGACGTCCCTATGTCACGCAACTTAGTGGTGACGCACAACACCAGGGGATTGACCGAACGGTTATGTCATAGCGGCTCCGCCCAGGGTGCTTTGCCGGGCGATAAGCCGGTGTCGGGCGAGCAGTTCCACGCCGGCCACCGGTTCGCGGCTGCCGATCCGCATGATCAGACGTTCCACCGCCATCTGGGCGATCGCCTTCTTGTCGGGCGAGATGGTGCTGATCGTCGGCCGGCCGTACCGGCCGTCCTCGATGTCGTCGTAGCCGATGATCGCGACATCCTCGGGCACCCGGACGCCCCGGGCCAGCAGGGTGTGGATCGCCCCGGAGGCGACCAGGTCGCTGTAGCAGAACACGGCGTCCGGCGGGTCGTCCCGGTCGAGCAGGGCGGCCATCGCGGTCGCGCCGTCGATCCGGTTGAACCGTGGCGTGCCGATGATCAGTGACTCGTCGACCGGCAACCCGGCCGAGGCGTGCGCCTCGCGGAATCCCTCGGTACGCCGCTGGGCCGCCTCACCGGTCGGGTAGGGCTGGTCGCCGATGGCCGCGATCCGCCGCCGCCCCAGCGAGATGAGGTGGTCGACCGCGTCCCGTGAGGCGGCCACGTCGTCGATGCCGACGTGGTCGAAGACGCCGTCCGACCGCCGCTCGCCGAGCACGACCAGCGGCAGCGTGCTGTCGCGGACGGCCAGGTCGTCCTGGGAGAGGCCGAGCGGGCTGATGATCATCCCGTCGAAGAGGAACCCGCGCGAGCCGCGCCCGATCAGCTCGCCCTCGTGGCGCGGGTCGCCGTCGGTCTGGTCGATCAGCACGTTGTAGCCGCCCTTGCGGGCCGCCGGGATGATCGCCTGCAGCAGCTCGGCGAAGTAGGGCGTGTCCAGATAGGGCACGACCACGGCGATCTGCCCGGACCGCCCGTTGGCCAGGTTGCGGGCGAGCACGTTGGGCCGGTAGCCGAGCTGGGCGATCGCCTGTTCCACCTTGGCCCGGGTGGCCGGGGTGACCTTGGCGTAGCCGTTCACGACGTTGGAGACCGTGCGGGGCGAGACTCCGGCGAGATCGGCGACGTCGCGCAAGGTGGTTTCGCGCATCCCGCGCCTCCCAGAGGTGTGGCTGATTGTAACGACGGTATTTCCGCGGGATTGCCTCTTGCCAGAGCCGAACGGCCGGGGCATAGTCCTTTGCAGCGCTGCAATCGGAATCTACCCCACACTTCACGGCGAGTGGTGAGCTCCCCCTCCCCCTCTTCAATGACATCACCCAAGCGCGACGGCGGCCCACCTTCAGTGACGCGCCGTAATGACGCATGCCCGTCGAAGCGCTTCCGCCGAGGCCCCGATGGAGGCCGGAAGTATGCGAATTTCCCAGTTGATGACGATCGCCGGAACCCTCTCCCTGGTAGCCGGCCTGGCCGCCTGCGGGGGCGGCAAGGACAACGCGTCGGCCGACCGGCCGAAGCCCACCAACTGCACCAACAAGATCGTTCACGAGGACGCGGCCCGGGTCTCGGTCTGGGCCTGGTACCCGAACATGGCCAAGGTCGTCGACAACTTCAACAACGCCCACACCGACGTGCAGGTCTGCTGGACCGTCGCCGGGCAGGGAGCGCCGGAGTACGCCAAGTTCCAGACCGCGATCTCGGCCAAGAAGGGCGCCCCCGACGTGGTCATGCTCGAGGCCGACCAGCTGGTCGGCTTCGAGATCCAGGGCGCGCTGGTCGACCTCAGCCAGTACGGCGCCAACGACGTGAAGGCCAACTTCAGTGCCGGCGCGTGGAAGGACGTCTCGCAGGGCGGCGCGGTCTACGCGATCCCGATCGACGGCGGCCCGATGGCGATGATCTACCGCACCGACGTCTTCAAGAAGTACGGCATCACCCCGCCCAAGACCTGGGCCGAGTACGCCGCCGACGCGGCCAAGGTGCACGCGGCCGGCGGCCCGGCGTTCGGTGACTTCGGCAGCAACGTGCCGGCCGCGACCACCGCCCTGATGATCCAGAAGGGCGCGAACCCGTTCGTCTACGACCTGCAGGACAAGCAGAACATCACCGTCAAGCTGGACGACCAGGCGACCAAGGACGTGCTCTCCTACTGGGGCGACCTGGCGACCAAGAAGGAGGTCGGCACCGTCGACCAGTTCACCACCGACTACATCGCCGGCGTGGTCAACGGGAAGTACGCGACCTACATCTCGGCCGCCTGGGCTCCCGGCTATCTGACCGGCGCCGGCGTCGGCAAGGGCGCCGAGAAGGGCAAGTTCGCGGTCGCGCCGCTGCCGCAGTGGGATCCGGCCAACCCGGTCTCGGTCAACTGGGGCGGTTCCACCTTCGCGGTGACCAACCAGGCGGCCGACAAGAAGGCGGCGGCCGAAGTGGCCAAGGGCCTGTACGCCGACGAGCCCTCGCTGACCGACGGCTGGCAGACCCAGACGATCTTCCCGCTCAACCAGAACGTGCTGAAGTCGGACGCGTTCGTCAACGCCAAGGTCGACTTCTTCAGCGGGCAGACCGCCAACAAGGACATCTACATCCCGGCCGAGAACGCGTACAAGGGCTTCACCTACAGCCCGTTCACGGTCTACTACTACGCCCAGCTCCAGGCCCAGATCGCGAAGATCAACCAGGGCAAGACGACCGGCGCCCAGGCGGCCACCGACCTTCAGCAGATCATCGTGAAATACGCCCAGAGCCAGGGCTTCAAGGTCAGTTGACGATGGCGATCATCGAATCGGCTCCGGCGGACGCCGGCGCGGCCCACGACGTACGGAAGGGCGCCGCGTCGGGATCTTCCCGGCGCGGCGCCGTGGGGTGGCTCTTCATCCTGCCCTTCCTGGTGGTGTTCGCCGCGTTCCTGGTGGCGCCGCTGGTCTACGCGGGCTATCTGAGCCTCTACACCAAGGGCCTGGCGACCGGCACGACGTTCGCCGGCATCCACAACTACACCCGCGCGTTCACCGACCCGTCGTTCCTCAAGGGACTGTGGTTGGTGGTGCGGTTCAGCCTGGTCGTGATCCCGCTGCAGATGATCGTCGCGCTGATCGCGGCGCTCGTGCTGGACGAGGTCACCGGCCGGCTGGCCCGCTTCTCGCGGTTGATGATCTTCCTGCCGTACGCGGTGCCGGCCGTGATCGGCGCGCTGATGTGGGGCTTCCTGTACAGCCCGTCGTTCGGCCCGCTGCAGCAGATCTCCGGCCTGTTCAACGTGCAGGCCCCGTTCCTGCTGAGCCACGGCAACATCTTCTACGGCCTGCTGAACGTCGTGACCTGGCAGTGGTCCGGCTACTACATGGTGATCCTCTACGCCGCGCTGAAGAGCGTCGACTCGACGATCTACGAGGCGGCCCGGATCGACGGCGCGTCCGGCCGCCAGATCGCATTCAAGATCAAAGTTCCGATGATCTCGTCGGCGTTCGCGCTGATCATCGTCTTCTCGCTGATCGGCACCCTGCAGTTCTTCACCGAACCGCAGGTGCTCGGGCCGATCGCCAACGGCTCGGTCACGCCCGACTTCACGCCCAACATCTACGCGTTCAACCTGGCCTTCACCTACGCCCAGTTCAACTACGCGTCGACGATCTCGTTCTCGCTCGGCTTCGTGGTGTTCCTGGCCGTCGGCATCTTCATGTTCGCCACCCGCAAACGAGGGAGCCTGTTCACGTGAGCCCGCCCCGCCATGTCTGGGCGAAACTTCTGCTCCTCGCCCTGATCTGCTACTTCCTGGTGCCGGTCTGGTGGCTGGTCGTGGCCAGCACGAAGAACGCGCAGGGCCTGTTCTCGGGCTCGGGCGCGCTCTGGTTCCACGGCTTCCACCTGTTCGGCAACCTCAAGGACCTGTTCACCTACAACAACGGCGAATACCTGCACTGGCTGGGCAACTCGGCGCTCTACGCCGCCACCGGCGGCATCGGCGCCACGATCATCTCGGTGCTGGCCGGGTACGGCTTCGCGAAGTTCGGCTTCCGCGGCCGCAACGCCGTTTTCGCCCTGGTCCTCGGCTCGGTCATGGTGCCGCTGACCGCGCTGGTCATCCCGACGTTCGTGATGATGAGCAACGCCGGGCTGACCGACACGATCTGGGCGGTCATCCTGCCGTCGCTGCTCAGCCCGTTCGCGGTCTATCTGATGCGGGTGTACGCCTCCGCCTCGGTGCCCGACGAACTGCTCGACGCGGCCCGCATCGACGGCGCCGGGGAACTGCGCACGTTCGTCCGGGTGGCGCTGCCGCTGATGCGGCCCGGCGTGATCACCGTGTTGCTGTTGTCGGTGGTCGCCACCTGGAACAACTACTTCCTGCCGCTGACCATGCTGTCCGACTCCAAGCTCTACCCGCTGACCGTCGGCATCGGCCTCTGGGAGCAGCTGGCCAGCAGCAACAACGGCGGCGGCACCTCGGTCTGGGGGCTGATCATCACCGGCTCCCTGGTCTCCATCATCCCGTTGATCATCGCGTTCCTGACCCTGCAGCGGTACTGGCAGGGCGGGCTGTCCGTGGGGAGTCTCAAGTGACCGATGCCCAGATCCGCCTGGACCCGGGCTTCACCGTCGCACCGGTGTCGCGCCGCACCTTCGGCAGCTTCGTCGAGCACATGGGCCGCGGCGTCTACACCGGCATCTACGAGCCCGGCCATCCCACCGCCGACGCCGACGGGTTCCGGCAGGACGTGCTCGACCTGGCCCGCGAGCTGGGCGTGACCGTGGTGCGCTATCCGGGCGGCAACTTCGTCTCCGGCTACCGCTGGGAGGACGGCGTCGGGCCGCGCCCGGGCCGGCCGGTGCGCCGCGACCTGGCCTGGCACAGCCTGGAGACCAACGAGGTCGGCGTCGACGAGTTCATGAGCTGGGCCCGCAAGGCCGGGGTCGAGGTCATGTACGCGCTCAACCTGGGCACCCGGGGCGTACAGGAGGCCCTCGACGTCCACGAGTACCTCAACCACCCCGACCGCACCCACCTGGCCGAACAGCGCCGCGCCAACGGGGCCGACGAGCCGTACGGGATCCGGATGTTCTGCCTCGGCAACGAGCTCGACGGCCCGTGGCAGACCGGCCACAAGACCGCCCACGAGTACGGCCGGCTGGCCGGCGAGACCGCCCGGGCCCTGCGCAGCGCCGACCCCGACCTCGAACTGGTGGCCTGCGGCAGCTCCGGCTCGTCGATGCCGACGTTCGGGACCTGGGAGTCCGAGGTCCTCGAGCTCACCTACGACACGGTCGACTACATCTCGGCCCACGCCTACTACTGGCCGACCAACGGCGACATCGGCAGCTTCCTGGCCTCCGCGGTCGACATGGACCACTTCGTCAACAGCGTGGTCGCCACCGCGGACAGCGTCGGCGCCCGGCTGAAGACGGCCAAGCGGCTGATGATCTCGTTCGACGAGTGGAACGTCTGGTACCAGGACGCCCACGAGGCCAAGCAGGCCACCGAGTGGGAGGTCGCCCCGCGGGTCATCGAGGACACCTACAACGTGGCCGACGCGGTGGTGGTCGGCAACCTGCTGATCTCGCTGCTCCGGCACAGCGACCGGGTCACCGCGGCCTGCCAGGCCCAGCTGGTCAACGTCATCGCGCCGATCCGCACCGAGCCGGACGGCCCGGCCTGGCGGCAGACGATCTTCCACCCGTTCGCGCTGACCTCCCGGCTGGCCAAGGGCGACGTGCTGCGCGTGGAGATCAGCGCGCCGACATATCTCACCGACCGCTTCGGTGAGGTGCCGCTGCTCGACGCGGTCGCCACCCACGATCCGCAGACCGGCGACCTCACGGTCTTCGCGGTCAACCGCCACCTCACCGAGGGCCTGGACCTGACGGTCCCGGTCGCCGGGTTCGGCCACCCGATGTCGGTCGCGGAGGCGTGGACCCTCACCGATGAGGACCTGTACGCGGTGAACACCGTCGACCATCCCGACCGGATCGTCCCGCACCCCACGGCCGGGGTGACCGTCGACGGGGGAGTGCTGAGCGCGACCCTCCCGCCCGTCTCGTGGAGCGCGATCCGCCTGGTCCGGGCCGGCTGACCGGTACGGAAAAACGCCGGGTCACGCGATCGCGTGACCCGGCGTCGGAAGGATCTTTACCGGGCGGCGTGCCGGAGCACGTCGGTGAGGCGGCCGGCCGAGCGCATCCCGGCCAGCTGGCCGTCGTGCAGGACGGTCAGGTCCTCGACCGCGCAGGCCGGCGGCGTGTGGCCGACCGCCGCCGCGAGCGCCGGATTGAGCCGCGCCCACGCGGTCAGCGCGTCGATCAGCGCGGCCTCCAGGCACTCGTGGGTGGTCTCCCCGCCGAGCGGACGCGCGATCAGCTGCTGCCGGTAGGGCCAGAACGACCACACCTTGGTCTCGTCGATCAGCTGCTCGACCGGGTCGGTACGCAGGTAGCGCAGCGCGATCTGCATCGTGTCCGGCCGGCTGTCGGCGATCAGATCGTCGACCATGCGGTGCCGGGCGTGGGCCCCGGCCACCTCGTAGAAGGTGCTGCGGCAGCCCCGCGGGCGGGCCGCCGCCACCACGCTCTTCCAGGTGAGCGGGTGACCCGGCCGGGAGGCGAGCAGCTCGGCGACGGCCTGGTAATAGACGACCTTGGTCTGCCAGTGATTGCGCCGCGGTGACTTGTTGTCGGCGAGCCGGCGGTGCCACCTGCCGATGACGGTGTAGCTCAGGTCCTCGATCGTCGTTGACATCGCCCCTGTCCCTTTCGGGTTGTGACCGGTCCAGCGATGTAGAGACTGTCTGGAGCAGGGGCACTGCCGCATCACGTGTTCACGCGATAAAGGCCTTCAGTCGTTTTTAGGGCGGCGGGCGGGGCGGTCGGATGGTTGGGGATGGCGGCCGGTGACCACGTCCAGAACGGCCTCCCAATCGGACGGTGACCGGTCGGCATGCCACGCGACGTGCTGGTCCGGGCGGATCAGCACCAGGCGGCTGGCCCAGCTCGCGCGGACCGCGGCGTCGGCGAGTCCGAAATAGGTCATCGGTATGCCCCGCCCCTCGGCCGCCGCGACCAGCGGCTTGCCGGCCGCCTGGTCGGTGAGGTCGACCAGCGTGAACTGGGGGCCGAGCCGGTCGAGCAGCGGCTCGCCGCCGGCCAGCCGCACGGCCGGCGGCCGCACCCCCGGGCGTACGCCCCGGCGCGCGGACCGGAGGCCCGGTGTCTCCTGCCAGAGGATCGGGGAGCGGGGATAGGCCCCCGAGCCCGCCGTGCCGGCCGGATCGAGCTGGGGTGGCTCCTGGAGCACGAAACGGGCCAGGAAATCGGCCGAGGCCCCGCCCGCGGCCAGCCGCCCGAACCGGCGCCGGGTCTCGACCGCCCGCACCAGCAGTTCCCGGTCGAGCAGGGCCTGCCGCCGGCGCTCGCCCTCGTAGCTGGCGAGCAGCGCCGGGCCGGCCCAGCCGTGCACCGCCGCGGCCAGCTTCCAGCCCAGGTCGATCGCGTCCCCGACGCAGGTGTCGACCCGGCTGCTCGGTGGGTGGAACCGGTGGGCCGACTGCCCGGCCAGGAACGTCGTGCCGCGCCGGAAGTGGCTGGCCACCCCGAGGCCGTCATCCCACTGGACGACGCCGAGCAGGTCGGGGCCGTCGAGGTCGATGCCGAGCCGGTCGCGCAGCAGGCGGGCCGGGTCGGTCGCGGCCGCCTCGTCGCGTTCGAGCGGCACGTGCGCGACCCAGGCGTCGGCCGGGGAACGCCGGCTCAGCGTGATGCCGCCCGCGATGATCATCGTCGGGCCGGGGCTCTCGGTCTCCCGCGGCCCGGTCTCCAACGGATAGTGGAAGGCGATGCTCAGGTGGTGGCCGGCCGGTTCCAGTTCGTCGACCGAAACGCCCAGGCAACGGCGTACGGTGCTGTGCGCGCCGTCGCAGCCGGCCAGGTAGTCCGCCTCGATCAGGTGCCGGGTGCCCGCCTCGGCGTCGAGCGCGGTCGCGACCGTGCCGCCCGGCTCCTGCCGCAGGTCGGTGCAGGTCCAGCCGGTGCGCAGGTCGATCCGGGGGTGTGCGCGCACCGCGTCGAGCAGCGCCGAGGTCAGGTCGGCGCTGGTGAGCAGCAGGTGGGGCTCGACCAGCGCGTCCTCGTCGGTGGCCAGAGAGTAGGCCCGGGACAGCTCGGCCGGCGACGGCAGGTTGGAGCTGAGCACCGGGGCCTGGTCGAGCCGGCGGCTCCAGAGCACGTCGACCGGGCACGTGGGGTCGACCGCCGCCGCGCGTACCCGGTCGGCCAGGCCGAGCCGGCGCAGCAGCTCGACGCTGCGGCCGTCGACCAGGGTCAGGTCGGGGTGGCGGGGTGGCCGCGCGGCCCGCTCCAGGACCACCGTGGACACCCCGTGATGAGCGAGTTCGAGAGCCAGGAGGCAGCCGGTCACCCCGGCGCCCACAATGAGCACCGGCGTGCGGAAGACAGGCGTCGTCATCGATTGCACCTCCGGTGCACATACTCGTCGGGCGACTATCCCGCGCGCATCACGTAGTCGAGCTATTTCGTGCCCGTTCCCGCGCGACGACGGTGGCCAGTTCCACCCGGCGTCCGATGCCCAGCTTCGAGAAGATCTTGCGCAGGTGACTGTCGACGGTGTGCTTCGACAGGAACAGCCGCTGTGCCACCTCGACGTTGGTCAGCCCCTGGGCCACCAGCAGGGCGACGTTGCGCTCGGCCGTGGAGAGCTGCGGGAGGAAGGCCGGTGGCGCCGGTTTGCGTTTGACCGGGCCGCGCCTTCTCTCCAGTCGCTCCTGTGCCTGGCGCGCGCCGCAGTCGACGGCCAGGGCCAGCGCCTCGTCGGTCCAGGCCCGCGCGGTCGCCGCGTCGACCCCGGTCCCGGCGGCGTCCTCCAGGGCGGCGGCCAGGGCGAGCGGGCGCGGGGTGGCGCGGAATCCGTCGACCGCGGCCCGCAGGCGTACGGGATCGCCGTGCAGCAGGCCCTCCGCGTGGTCGGCCGCGGCGGCCGCCGAGCGGGAGGCCGGGTTGCGGCCGGCCAGTTCGCGGGCGGCCCGGGCGGCCAGCGCGGCCCGGGCCCGGTCGCCGGCCGACAGGGCCAGCATGACCAGCGGGCCGGCCGCGGCGGGGTCGGCGGCGAGCAGCGCGGGCCGGGCCGGCATCGCGTCGTAGAGTCCGGCGACCAGCGCGACCGCCTGGTCGGGGGCCCCGGTCGCGGCGAGCAGCAGCGCCTGCGGCCAGAGCACGTCCTCGGGCGCCGCGGTGATGCCCCGCTCGGTGAACCGGCGCATCCGGGCCAGGCAGCTCTGGGCGGTCTCGAGGTCGGCGCGGAGCACGGCCAGGCGGACGAGCGAGCCGAGCAGCGGAACGGCCAGCTGGTTGGCGGTCTGCGCCTCGGCCGTGCTGACCCCGGCATCGGCCTCGGCCGCCGCCTCGTCGAGCCGGCCGCGGGCGCTGAGCAGGGCGGCGTTGTAGTAGTGCCAGAGCGGCTGGGCCCAGTTGACGCCGAGCCGTTCCGACTCCTCGCGGCCCCGGCGCAGCGTGATGCCGGCCTCGTCGAGCCGGTCGAGCGAGGTGAGGGCGCTGCCGAGCCAGATGCGGGGATGCCGGTGCCGGGCGGCGCCGCCGCTGCGGTCGGCCAGGTCGGTGGCGGCCCGGGCATGGGCGTACGCGTCGTCCAGCCGGCCCTCGGCCTGGGCGACCAGGGTGCGCGCGGTGCGGCCGAAGACCGCGGCGCCGTGCTCGCCGCCCGCGCGCCCGAGCCGGTCGGCCTCGGCGCCGGACGCGTCGGCGGCCGCCAGATCGTCCACATAGACCAGGGCATGGGCCCGGATCGCGTGCAGACCGGCCCGCAGCCCGTCCGAGATGCCGTGCAGGCCGAGGCCGCGGTCGGCGTATTCGACCGAGGCCCGGTTGTGCCCGGCGTGTTTGCACGCCTCGGCCAGCCCGAGCAGCAGGGCGGCCTCGTTCTCCGGGTCGAGGCCCGCCCGCAGCGCCTCTTCGCCCAGCGTGCGGGCCTCGGCGACCCGGGCGGCGGAGGCGAGCAGGCCGACCGCCTCGGCGGCCAGGGTGGGCCGCTGCGGGTCGTGCTCGCCGATCGCCCCGAGCGCGTGCAGGATCAGGTCGGCCGCGGTGGCCGGGGCGACCGCCGCGACCTCGGCCGCCGCGTCCCGCAGCGACTTGACCGCCTCGGCCGAGCCGGAACGCCCGCCCTGCAGCAGGTGCTCGGCGACCTCGCGGGCCGGGCGGTGCTCGTCGCGGGCGATCGCGGCGGCGTCGCGGTGCAGCTGCTCGCGGACCGCCCGGCGCAGGCCGTTGTAGACGGCCTGGCGCACCAGGTCGTGCTTGAACGACAGGCCGTCGATCTCCTCGGTCAGCAGGCCGGCCGCGGTCGCCTCGTCGATCAGCGGGAACAGCTCGGCCGGGTCGCGCCGCATCAGCCGGGCCGCCGCCTCGATGCCGAACGGCCGCAGCGGCACCGAACCGGCCTGCAGCAGCAGCCGGGTGTCGGCGCTCAGGCTGTCGAGGATGTCGCGCACCGTGTTGACGAAGCTGGACGGCAGATCGTCGCCGATCACGGTCGCGGAGTTGCTGTTGATCACCAGCTGGCCGGTCCGCCGCAGCGCGGTGACCAGCTGCTCGACCCGCAGCGGGTTCCCGCCGCAGCCGGCCGCCAGGGCGAGCACGGTGTTGTCGACCTCGGTGCCGACCCGCTCGGCGCACAGCGCGGCCACCGCCGGGTCGCCGAGCACGTCGAGCCGCAGCGGCTCGGTGCCCCGCCGGCTCAGCCAGTCGAGGGTGTCGTGGCCGGTCGAGTCGCTCTGCCCGTCGCGGGCCGCGAAGATCCACCGGACCGGGAACGACTCCAGCGCCGGCACCAGCTCGCGGAAGGCCAGCGCGCTCAGCTCGTCCATCCAGTGGGCGTCGTCGATGACGATCAGCAGCGGCCGGCGGGCGGCGAAGGTCTCCAGCGAGGCCCGCAGCTGCTCGAGCACCAGGTAGGAGTCGACGTGCCGGTCGGGCCGGCCGAGCCAGCCGAACTCGCCGGTCGGCGGGCTGCAGTTGCGCAGCGCCCCGGCGAGGGTGACCAGCGGGGCGGCCAGGTCGTGCTTGAACGCCTCCCGGGCCGCGACCGCGATGCCCAGCTCGTCGGCGATGTCGCCGGCCGCCCGCAGCAGCCGCGACTTGCCGATGCCGGCCGGGCCGGTGAGCACGTGGCAGCCGCCCGCGCCGGCGGCGGTGTCCTCCAGCGCCCGCCGGATGGTGGCCAGTTCGGCTTCGCGGCCGAAGATGTCGTCCTTCACGACGGCACCCCGGGCGCGACCGGGCCGGCCGCCGCGGGGCGGTCGGCTGCTGCGAAACGGCAATAGCTGCTCAGAGCGATCTCCATGGCGGCGTCACGGATGTCTGAAAGTATCTGGCGGACCGATCCGGCCGATCTCGTCGATCGGCGAATGACCCTTTCGGACAGTCGTGCGCCCCGACCGGTGGCTCGGTGGCGGCCGGATCTCCACAAAGTGCGGGGGCTTCGGCGCGCATCTTGACATCAGCCGTCGGGAGAATGCCAGTCGATCATTTCTTCGACCGCGGGCACGATCACCCGACCGGCGGTCACCCGCCCCCACAAGTCACCCGTACGGGTGACCGCCGGGCCCCGGAAAGACAGGCACGCCAACGGTTCCTGATTGGCGCCGTCCAACCCGGACCGAAGTGCGCACGTTCACACACCATTTGACGTCGGTGAATGTCGCCAGGCAACTTCCCACTCGTGCGGGACTACTCGCTCGATCGCCTCTGACCTGCACTTCTCGTATACCTACTCATTTGAGTAGTAGGGCCGCCCGACTCCCGCCGATAGCGTGCGAACTGATTCACGGCAAAAGGGGGAAAGCGGTGCTCGGCAACGAATCCGGTGGCCGTCGGCGACGCCTCGGCCGCCTTTACCGGCACGATCCGGCACGACTGCTCGTCGTGCCGCTCGACCACGCGATGGCCTCCGGGCCGATCGGAACCGACCTCGACGACCTGGCCGGCCGGCTGGCGTCCGGCGGGGCCGACGCGGTGGTGCTGCACAAGGGGGCGCTGCGCCACATCGCCGCCCACCGGTTCCGCGACCTCGCCCTGGTGCTGCACCTCAACGCGAGCACCGGCCTGGCCCCCGACCCGGACGCGAAATATCCGGTGGCGACCGTCGAGGAGGCGCTGCGGCTGGGCGCCGACGCGGTCAGCGTGCACGTCAACCTGGGTTCGGCGACCGAGGACCGGCAGGTCGCCCACCTGGCCGCGGTGGCCGGCGACTGCGACCGGTGGGGCGTGCCGCTGCTGGCCATGATGTACGCCCGGGGGCCGGCCATCGCCGACCCGCGCTCGCCCGCCGTCGTCGCCCACGCCGTGACGGTCGCCGCCGAACTCGGCGCCGACCTGGTCAAGACGCCACTTCCGGACGACGAGGCGGCTGTCGTCCGGATCACCGCCGGCTGCCCCGTCCCGGTGCTGGCGGCCGGCGGTGAGGCGGGCCGGCCCGACGCGGTCCTCGCCGCGCTGGCCGGCTCGCTGCGCGCCGGAGCCGGCGGCGTCGCGGCCGGGCGCCTGATCTTCACCGCCCCCGACCCGGCCGCCGCGATCCGCCACCTGGCCACCCTGGTCCACGGCCGAACCCCGGCGGTGATCCGATGACCGCGACTCCCGAGCCGAACGCGGCTGCCAGCCCGGCGGCGCGCGGCCGTAAGCAGTGCTGGCTCGACCTGCGTGACCTGCCCGACTGGCGGACCGCAGCTGCCGAGGAAGCCCTCCACCAGCGTTTCGACGCCGTGGTCGCCTCCGACGTGGCCGACCTGGCCCCGCTGCCGCCGACGATCAGGCGGGTGCTCGCGCCGGCCGGGCCCGACCTCCCGGACGACCTCGGCAACGCCGACCTCGTACTGGTGGACCCGGCCGTGCACGGTGACCCGGCCGCCCTGAAGGGCCGCTACCCGGACGTGCCGATCGGCGGCCGGCACGAGGTCACCGACGCCGCCAGCCTCGACGTGGCCTGTGACGGGGTACGCCACGACCCGGTGACGCTGATCCGGTTCCGCGATCCGACCAACATTCCGATGGAGATCGTGCTCGCCGCCGCCGACGGGGCGACCGGCACCATCGTCACCGCGGTCGACCGGGTCGAGGACGCCGAGGTGCACCTGGCCGTCCTGGAGCACGGGCCGGACGCCGTGCTGCTCGCCCCGGCCGCGCCGGGCGACGCGACCCGGCTCGCCGAGGTCGTCCGCTACCGCCCGGCCGACCTGCGGCTGACCACGTTCACCGTCACCGCGGTGCGGCACGCCGGGCGGGGCGACCGGGCCTGCGTCGACACCTGCTCCTACCTGCGGCCCGACGAGGGCATCCTGACCGGGTCGCGCTCGCGGGCGCTGCTGCTCTGCGTCAGCGAGACCCACCCGCTGCCCTACATGCCGACCCGGCCGTTCCGGGTCAACGCCGGGGCGGTCATGTCGTACACGCTGGCCGGGCCCGAGCGGACGCGCTACCTGAGCGAACTGGGCGCCGGCGACACCGTGCTGGCGGTCGGGGCGGACGGGCGCACGCGGCGGGTGACCGTTGGCCGGGTGAAGATCGAGACCCGGCCGCTGCTGAGCATGGAGGCGGTCGCGCCGGGCGGCGAGCGGGCCAACCTGATCGTCCAGGACGACTGGCACGTGCGCGTGCTCGGGCCGGGAGCAACGGTTCTCAACTCGACCGAGCTCAAGCCGGGCGACGAGATCCTCGGCTACCTGCCGGGGCGCGACCGGCACGTCGGCTACCCGATCGACGAACAGTGTTACGAGCAATGAGCGTCTTCGACTTCCACGCCCGGCTGGTCCCCGGGGGTGACGGCCGGCTGCTGCAGGCGATGGACCGGGCCGGCATCGACCGGGCGGCGGTCAGCGCCGGTGGGCTGATCGGGCTCGACGAGCTGTCGGTGCAGATCACCTACGGCGGCCGGGTCGAGACACCGGCCGACAACTCGGCGGTTGCCCAGGCGTGCGAGCGGTCCGGTGGACGGCTGCTGCCGTTCTACTTCGCCGATCCACGGCGCGACGTCGACGCGTACCGGAAGGAAGCGGAACATTTCCGCGGCCTGGAGATCTCCCCGGCCGTGCACGGATTCCGGTTGGACGAGCCGGCCGTGGCCGAGCTGGTGGCGATCGCCGCCGCGATGCGGCATCCGGTCTATGTCGTCACGACCGGGCGGCCCGGCTGCCGGCCGGCCGACCTGGCCCGGCTGGCGTTCGAGTTTCCGCAGGCCGTGCTGGTCTGGGGGCACTGCGGGCACACCGGGCTGGAGATGGCCGGGCTGGCCGAGCTGGCGCCCCTGTCCAACGTGGTGGCCGAGCTGTCCGGCTGCCTGACCGTCACCGCGCGCACCGCGATCGACCGGCTCGGGGCCGGGCGGGTGCTGTTCGGCACCGAGTTCCCGCTGCAGCACCCGGCGGTCGAGCTGGCCAAGTGCGCGGCGCTCGGGCTCGAACCGGCCGACCGCGACCGGGTGCTCCGGACCAACGCGTGCCGCTTGCTGGGGGAGGACACGACATGGTGAAACGCCCGCACCTGGGGGACTGGACCGACGCGGTGGGGCTGCGGCGCCTGCAACAGGCGCAGCTCGCGCGGACGCTGGAGGCGGCCACCCGGTCGCCGTTCTATCGCAAGCTCGGCCTGTCGCCGCTGGAGGACATGCCGCTGACCACCAAACAGGACCTGCGGGACGCCTACCCGTTCGGGATGCTGGCGGTCGACCGGTCCGAGCTGGCCACCTACCACGAGTCGAGCGGCAGCACCGGCGCGCCGACCGCGTCCTACTACACCGCCGGCGACTGGCTCGACCTGGTCGACCGCTACGCCCGCAAGCACGTCGGCATCGAGCCGTCGGACACGTTCCTGGTGCGGACGCCGTACGCCCTGATGATCACCGGGCACCTCGCGCACGCGGCGGCCCGGTCCCGCGGGGCGACCGTGGTGCCGGCCGACAACCGGTCGCTGGCCACGCCGTACTCGACCGTGGTCCGGCTGCTGCACGACCTCGACGTGACGGTCACGTGGTCGCTGGCCGCCGACACGCTGCTCTGGGCGGCCGCGGCCGAGCTGGCCGGGCTCCGCGACTTCCCGGCCCTGCGCGCCCTGTTCGTCGGCGGCGACCCGCTCAGCCCGGCGAAGCGGTCCCGGATCGAGCAGATCTGGGGCGTGCCGGTCGTCGAGGAGTACGGCGCGACCGAGACCGGCAGCCTGGCCGGCCAGTGCCCGTACGGCCGGCTGCACCTGTGGGCCGACCGGGCGATCTTCGAGGTGCTCTCGGGCGGGCGTCTGCTGCCGGCCGGGCGTGGACAGCTCGTGGTCACGCCGCTCTACCGCGAGGCGATGCCGCTGCTGCGCTACAACACCGAGGACGAGGTCGAGGTCTCGCTCGGGGACTGCCCGTGCGGGTGGGCGCTGCCGACGGTGCGGATCCTCGGGCGCACCGCGTTCGCGGCCGGGGAACTCACCCAGGTCGGCGTCGAGGAGCTGGTGTTCGGGCTGCCCGCCGAGTACGGCGTGCGGTTCTGGCGGGCGCGGCCGGCCGGCGACCGGCTGATCATGCAGATCGAGGTCGGCCCGGAGCACGCGCCGGCGGCGGCCGCCGCGCTCGGTGAGGCGGTCGGGGCGGCGTACGGAATCGAGGCCGGCATCGAAACGATGCCGCCGGGTTCCCTCGTGCCCCTGGGGTTGTTGACCGCCGGGCCGGAACTGATGAAACCGCGCGGGCTGTTCGCCGCGGGCGAGGACTGGGATCGCGCCCTGCGGTACTACTGATCGGGAGTTCGGATGAGGATTGTCGTGGCCGGCGGCGGAATCGGGGGCCTGGCGCTGGCGATCGCCCTGCAGCGCCGCGGGATCGACTGCACGGTGCTGGAACGCGACCGCGTGCTCAGCTCGGCCGGCGGCGGCCTGCAGCTCTCACCGAACGGCACCGCGGTCCTGCGGCGGCTCGGGCTGGGTGCCGCGCTGGACGGCGCCTTCCGGCCGGCCGGCCGCCAACTGCGACGCTGGCGCGACGGCGGCCTCATCAGCCGCGTCCCGCTGGGGCGGGACGCGCTCCGGCGGTACGGCGATCCCTACGTCACCGTGCGCCGTTCCGTGCTGCGCCGGCTGCTGTACGACGTGGTCGCCCCGCGGGTGCGCCTGGGCCGGGCGGCGACCGCGCTGGCCGGGACCGGCGTGACCCTCTCCGACGGCTCGTTCGAACCGGCCGACGTGGTGATCGGCGCCGACGGCCTGAACTCGGCGGTCCGCCCCTACCTGATCGCCGACCCGCTCCGGTTCAGCGGGCACATCGCCTACCGCGCCGTGGTGCCGGCCTCGCTCTTCTCCACAGTGGACGTCACCGTCTGGCTCGGGCCCGGCCAGCACTTCGTGTGCTATCCGATCGGCGACGGCCGGAGCCTCAACCTGGTCGCGACGCTGCCCGCGGCCGTGGCCCCGCCGCCCGCCCGCGGGGTCCGCGCCGACGAGCTGCTCGCCGCGTACACCGGGTGGGACCCGACCGTGCGGGGCCTGCTCGCCGCGGCCGGCTCGTTCGACCGTCATCCCCTGTTCGAACGCCCGGCGCCCGGCCCGCGAAGCTGGGGGCGGATCGCCCTGCTCGGCGACGCCGCCGTGCCGATGCTGCCGTTCCTGGCCCAGGGTGCCTGCCAGGCGCTGGAGGACGCCGAGTCGCTGGCCCGCCACCTCGGGAGCCCCGGCGGCCTGACCGCCTACGCGGCCGAGCGCCACGACCGGGCCGAGCAGGTCGCCGCCGCCTCCCGGGCCGGCTCGCACAACAACCACCTGGCCGACGGCGCCGCCCAGCGACGGCGAGACCGGCACCTGGCCGGTCTCACCCTGAGCGACATGGACTGGATCTATGCCCCGCCCGGGCGGGTGCCGGCGTGACCGCGGCCGGTCAGGCCGGCCAGCTCGACCCGCGAGCTGATGCCGAGCTTCTGGAAGATCTGGCGCAGGTGGTAGTTGACCGTGTGGGGCGAACGGTTGAGCCGCCCCGCGATCTGCTGGTTGGTCAGCGCCTGTCCGGCCAGCTCGGCGATCTCGCGTTCGCGCACGCTGAGCACGGTCAGGTCGCGCAACCCACCCCGGCGGGGCGGCGCGGCCGGCGGGTGCGAGCGCCGGGGCCCGGTACGCGGTTGCTCGCCGCGCAACGCCGCCACCACCGGCCGCGGCATCGTCGCCTCGACCGCGGTGCGCACCAGCTCGTGCCGGAACGCCAGCAGCTCGGTGTCCCCGTCCAGCAGCCCGGCGGCGATCACCTCGTCGAGCGGCGGCAGCAGGCTCACCAGGCCCGACCGCATCAGCCGGGCCAGCCGGGCGAGCGGGAACCGTCCGCGCAACGCCGTCGCCGCCTGCACCAGATGGCGGGCGGCCGGCGAGAGCGCCGCCACCTGCCGCCGCAGCCGGGCCTCGGTACGCCGGGGAAGCCGGGTCGCGGTGAGGCCGATCCGCGCGTCCTCGACCCGCAGCATCTCCTCCTCGCGCAGGCCGGTCAGCAGATCGGAGAGCGCACCCGGGCGGCCCGCCGCGACCCGGCACAGCGTGAGCAGGCCGTCGCCCGGCAGCCCGCCCAGTTCGGACGCCACCAGCGCCGCCACCTCGGCCGGGGTGAGCGGTGGCAGGCGGATGTGGTGGGTCTCCGCGCCGAGCAGGTGGTCGGCGGCGAGCGGGTCGGCCTCGATCCGGCCGGTGACCATGACCAGCACCGGCACCGTCTCGGCCAGACGGTCGAGGGCGGGCCACGCACCGGGCTCGACCCGATGCGGATGGTCGCAGGTCAGCAGCATCGGGCCGGGCTCCCGGCGGGCCCGCTGCAGCAGCCGCCGGGCCCGGTCGGCGGTGATCCAGCCGGCCTCGCCGACCGTACGCCAGCCGCGGTCCCGGGCCCGCACCGCGATCTCGGCCAGCAGACGGCTCCGGCCGCTGCCCGCCGGCCCCTCGATGACCAGCACGGACGGCTGGCCGGCCGGCAACTCCTCGAGCACCTCGAGCGCCTGCCGGATCTCCTCGTCGCGTCCAATCAGAGACACCATGGCCCCTCCCTCGCAGTGTCCGGTAGTTGCGATGGTGAGCCCCGGTTCTTCCGGGAACCTGCTCGAATCAGGTGATCTGGCGAGGCGGTCGGATTGACGACGGCAGATCGACCGGGCCGGCCCGGCTCAGATCGACGAGGCCAGCTTGGCCAGGCGCACCGGATCCAGCAGACGGATGCGGCGGTAGCCGGTCGTGATGAGCCCGGCGTCCCGTAGGTCGCGCATCGCCTTCTGCACCGTGGCCTGGCCGATCGCGATCATCGCCGCGAGTTCGGGCTGGCTCAGCGGCACCGTCAGCTCGACCGAGCCGTCCGGCCGCTCCCGCCCGCACACCTCGGCGATCTCGGAGAGCAGCCGGGCCAGGCGGATGTGGGCCGGGAACGCGGCGAAGTCGGAGCGCCGCCGGTTGGCCCAGCGCAGCTGCCGGGCGACCGCGCCGGCGATCAGGCGGGCCGCGTCGGGCCGGTGACCCAGGAACCCCTCGAACCGGGCCTGGGAGAGGATGCCCGCGGTGACCCGGCCGCAGGCGGTGACGGTCGCGTTGCGGGGCTCGCCGGTGAGCGCGCCGATCTCGCCGACCAGCTCGCCGGGGAGCCGGATGCCGAGCAGCGTCTCGTGGCCCTCGACCGCGGTGGTGACCTTGACGAAGCCGCCGAGCAGCAGGATCACGTGGGTGTCGGTGCCGCCCTCGCGGATCAGCACCTGGCCGCTCTCGAATCGTTTGCGGCTGCTCTCGGCCACCAGCTCGGCCACAGCGGAGGGCGGGAGGCTGCCCAGGAAAGTGCCCTCCGTGGTCACACGGCAATCCTAGGTGGCCCGTGTCTTATGTGGTGCCGTGGATCGGCGTCTCCAGCTCGGACAACGGGAGTCCGGTTCCGCCCCACGAGCGGGCGACGATCTCGGCCGCGATCGCGACCGCGGTCTCCTCGGGGGTACGGGCGCCCAGGTCGAGCCCGATCGGCGCGGACAGCCGGGCCAGCGCCTCCTCGCTCACGCCGGCCTCCCGAAGTCGCTGCCTCCGGTCCTCGTGGGTGCGGCGCGAGCCCATCACGCCGACGTACCGGGCCCGGGTGCGCAGGGCCACCTCGAGCAGCGGGATGTCGAACTTCGGGTCGTGGGTGAGCACGCAGAGCACGGTCCGCTCGTCGACCGGGGTCGAGGCCAGGTAGCGGTGCGGCCAGTCGACGACCAGCTCGTCGGCGTCCGGGAAGCGCTTGCGGGTGGTGAAGACGCCCCGGGCGTCGCAGACGGTCACGTGGTAGCCGAGGAACCGGCCGATCCGGGCCACCGCCGAGGCGAAGTCGATCGCCCCGAAGACGATCATGCGGGGCGGGGTGGCGTACGACTGGACGAACACCGGCACCTCGCACGCCCGGACCGTGCCGGTCGTGCCGGCCGCCAGCATCCCGGCCACCTGCGCCGCCGCCGAGTGGTCGACCTCGGGATCGCCGAGGCTGCCGGTGGCCCCCACGGGCCAGACCACCAGCTGGGCGTCCTCGACCGAGGCCGTGGCGACCGGCCGGCCCTCCCGGATCGCCGCGATCACCTGGTCGATATCGGTCAGCGCGGAGTCGGGCTGGATCAGCACCTCGATGGTTCCACCACAGGTCAGGCCGACCTCGAACGCTTCGTCGTCGCTCACCCCGTACGTCTGGGTCTGCGCCTTTCCGGTGCGGAGCACCTCTTCCGCCGCCGCGTAGACGGCGGCCTCGACGCATCCGCCGGAGACGCTGCCCAGCACCTCGCCCTGATCGTTCACGGCCATCGCCGCACCCGGTTGCCGAGGCGCCGAATGCCAGGTGCGCACGACCGTGGCCAGCGCGAAGGCATAACCGGCGGAGCGCCAGGCGGCCAGGCCGTCCACGATGTCCCGCATAGTCGCACCATCCGTGATCGCCCGGTCCCAAGTCAACGGCGAGTTAAGAGATCGCTTAGGTCGCTGTTGACTTTGCCGCAGGTCGGCGCAAGATTCGGCGAAACCCCGGAGGTGCAGCATGCAGGTGCCGGCTCCGTTCGAATACCAACGCGCCACGAGCGTCGACCACGCCATCGGGCTGCTGGAGCGGCTGGGCGACACCGCCCGGCTCGTCGCGGGCGGGCACAGTCTGCTGCCGATGATGAAGCTCCGGCTGGCCAATTTCGAATATCTCATCGACATCAACGATCTGCACGGCGAGCTGGCCTACATCCGCACCGGCCCCGGCGAGGTACGCATCGGCGCCCTGACCCGGCACCGTGAGCTGCTCGAATCGGACGAGCTGGCGGCCGCGTTCCCGATCTTCCGGGACGCCGAGCGGGTGATCGCCGACCCGGTGGTGCGCAACCGGGGCACGCTGGGCGGCTCGCTCTGCCAGGCCGACCCGTCCGAGGACCTCTCCGCGGTCTGCACCACGCTCGACGCCAGCTGCGTGATCCGGGGCCCGGGCGGGGCCGAGCGGGTGGTGTCGATGGAGGAGTTCCACGTCGGGCCGTACGAGACGGCGGTCGGCGACGGCGAGATCCTGGTCGAGGTCCGGTTCCCGCGCCGCGACGGCGGAAGCAGCGCCTACGAGAAAGTCGAGCGCCGGGCCGGTGACTGGGCCGTGGTCTCGGCCGGCGCCGCGGTCTGGCTGGCCGGCGGGGTCATCACCGACGCCCGGGTGGGGCTGGCGGCGGTCGGCCCCAACACCACCGGCATCCCCGAGATCTCGGACGCGCTGCGCGGGCGACCACCGGGCGAGGACCTCTTCACGACCGCCGGCGAGATCGCGGCCCGCACCTGCGACCCGGCGACCGATCAGCGCGGAAGCGCCGACTACAAGCGCCACCTGGCCGGCGAACTGACCCGGCGCACTCTCCGGAAGGCCGTCGAACGAAGCCGATTTGATCAAGTGGGGAGCGCATTCTGATGCAGGTCACGATGAGCGTCAACGACGTCGAGGTCACCCGGGAGATCGAGGGCCGGCTACTGCTGGTGCACTTCCTGCGCGACGAACTGGGGCTGACCGGCACCCACTGGGGCTGCGACACCAGCAACTGCGGCACCTGCGTCGTCTGGCTGGACGGCGAGCCGGTCAAGTCGTGCACGGTGCTCGCCGCGATGGCCGGTGGGCACGAGGTGCGTACGGTCGAAGGGCTGGCGCGAGGTGCCGAGCTCGACCCCGTCCAGCAGGGTTTCATGCAGTGTCACGGCCTGCAGTGCGGGTTCTGCACGCCCGGCATGATGATGACCGCCCGGGCCCTGCTCGACCGCAACCCCGACCCGACCGACGGCGAGATCCGTGAGGCGATCAGCGGCCAGATCTGCCGCTGCACGGGATACGCGACGATTGTCCGATCTGTGCGGTGGGCGGCCGTGCACGAGGCTTCCGAGGTGGCGCGATGACGACGACGCAGGACGCCAAGCTCACGGCCTTCGAGGACAACGACCACAAGCCGCTCGGCCACGGCCGCATGCTCCGCAAAGAAGACCCGCGTTTCGTCCGCGGGCGCGGCCGCTACACCGACGACGTGCAGCTGCCCGGCATGCTCCACCTCGCCATCCTGCGGTCCCCGTTCGCCCACGCGCGCATCGTCGGCATCGACACCAGCGCCGCCGAGGCCTCGCCCGGCGTCCGGGCCGTCGTCACCGGCGAGACCCTGGCCGGTCTCGGCCTGGCCTGGATGCCCACCCTCTCCAACGACGTGCAGGCCGTGCTCGCCACCGACAAGGTGCGCTTCCAGGGCCAGGAGGTCGCCTTCGTGGTGGCCGACAACCGGTACGCGGCCCGCGACGCGCTCGAGCTCATCGACGTGGAGTACGACGTGCTGGAACCGGTGATCGACGCCCGCCGGGCGCTCGAACCCGGCGCCCCGGTGATCCGCGACGACCTCGAAGGCAAGACCGACAACCACTGCTTCGACTGGGAGACCGGCGACAAGGAGGCGACCGAGGCCGTCTTCGCCCGGGCCGACGTGGTCGTCCGACAGGACCTGGTCTACCCGCGCGTGCACCCGGCGCCGATGGAGACCTGCGGCGCGGTCGCCGACTTCGACCCGGTCGAGGGCAAGCTGCGGCTCTGGTCGACCACCCAGGCCCCGCACGCCCACCGCACGCTCTACGCGATCGTGGCCGGCATCCCCGAGCACAAGATCCAGGTGATCTCGCCCGACATCGGCGGCGGCTTCGGCAACAAGGTGCCGATCTACCCCGGGTACGTCTGCGCGATCGTCGGCTCGATCGTCACCGGCAAGCCGGTCAAATGGATGGAGGACCGGTCGGAAAACCTGATCAGCACCGGTTTCGCCCGCGACTACATCATGCGCGGCGAGATCGCCGCGACCCGCGACGGCAAGATCCTGGCGATCCGTACGCACGTGCTCGCCGACCACGGCGCGTTCAACGGTACGGCCGCGCCGGTCAAATATCCGGCCGGCTTCTTCGGGGTGTTCACCGGCAGCTACGACCTCGAGGCCGCGTACTGCGACATGACCGCGGTCTATACCAACAAGGCGCCCGGCGGGGTGGCGTACGCGTGCTCGTTCCGCATCACCGAGGCGGTCTACCTGGTCGAACGGATCGTCGACTGCCTGGCCGACGAGCTCGCGATGGACCCGGCCGAGCTGCGCCTGCGCAATTTCATCCGGCCCGAGCAGTTCCCGTACGAGAGCAAGACCGGCTGGGTCTACGACTCCGGCAACTACGAGCCGACGATGAGGCTCGCCATGGAACTGGCCGGCTATGCCGACCTGCGCCGCGAGCAGCAGGAGAAACGCGAGCGCGGTGAGCTGATGGGCATCGGCATCGCGTTCTTCACCGAGGCGGTCGGGGCCGGCCCGCGCAAGCACATGGACATCCTCGGCCTCGGCATGGCCGACGGCTGCGAGCTGCGGGTCCACCCGACCGGCAAGGCCGTCGTCCGGCTGTCGGTGCAGTCGCAGGGCCAGGGCCACGAGACGACGTTCGCGCAGATCGTGGCCGAGGAGATCGGCATCCCGCCGGACGACATCGAGGTGGTGCACGGCGACACCGACCAGACGCCGTTCGGCCTCGGCACGTACGGCAGCCGGTCGACCCCGGTCAGCGGCGCGGCGGCCGCGCTGGTCGCCCGCAAGGTCCGCGACAAGGCCCGGCTGATCGCCTCCGGCATGCTCGAGGTCTCGCCCGACGACCTGGAATGGGAGAAGGGCTCGTTCCACGTGGCCGGCGACCCGGGCCGCGCGGTGACCATCCAGGACATCGCGATGAAGGCACACGGGGCCGGTGACCTGCCCGAAGGGCTCGAGGGCGGGCTCGAGGCGCAGATCGTCTACAACCCGCCCAACCTGACCTATCCGCACGGGGCGTACATCTGCGTGGTCGACGTCGACCCGGGCACCGCGGCGGTCAAGGTCCGGCGGTTCATCGCGGTCGACGACTGCGGCACCCGGATCAACCCGATGATCATCGAGGGCCAGATCCACGGTGGCCTCACCGACGGCGTCGGGATGGCCCTGATGGAGATGATCGCGTTCGACGAGGACGGCAACTGCCTCGGCGCCTCGCTGATGGACTACCTGATCCCGACCGCGCTCGAGGTGCCCGACTGGGAGACCGGCTTCACGGTCACGCCGTCGCCGCACCACCCGATCGGGGCCAAGGGCGTGGGGGAGTCGGCCACCGTCGGCTCGCCGCCGGCCATCGTCAACGCGGTCGTCGACGCGCTCAAGCCGTTCGGCGTACGGCACGCCGACATGCCGCTCACCCCGTCCCGGGTCTGGGACGCCATGCAGGGCCGGGCGAACCCGCCGGTCTAGGAGTCGTTCCCATGACGCTTTCCGCCTCACGTTCAGTCGCCTCACGTTCAGTCGCCTCAGGTTCAGCCGCCTCAGGTTCAGTCGCCTCGCGGATCCAGGAGCTGACCGCCTCCCGGAAGCCGTTCGTGCACGCCACCGTCGTCCGGGCCCAGGAACCCACCTCGGCCCGGCCCGGCGACGACGCGGTCGTCCTGGCCGACGGCTCGATCGAGGGATTCGTCGGCGGGGTGTGCGCGGAGAGCTCGGTCCGGGCCGCCTCGCTCGACACCCTGGCCTCCGGAGACTCCCTGCTGCTGCGGGTGCTGCCCTCGTCGTCCTCCGATTTCCCGGCCGCGCCGGGCGCCCTCGTCGTGGTCAACCCGTGCCACTCCGGCGGAGCGCTGGAGATCTTCCTGCGCCCGGTGCTGCCCCGGCCGCTGTTCGGGGTGGCCGGGCAGACGCCGATCGCCCACGCGGTCGCCGAGCTGGCCCGCTACCTCGAATTCGAGGTGGTGTCGGACGGCGACTACGCGGGAGCGGCCGCGGTGGTCGTGGCCGGGCTGGGGCGGGACGAGGAGGCGGCGCTCCGGAGCGCACTCGACGCGCGGGTCGGCTATCTCGCGCTGGTCGCCAGCCGGAAACGGGGAGCGGCGGTGCTCGACGGCATGGACCTGACCGACGAGGAGCGGGCCCGGATTCACACGCCGGCCGGGATCGACATCGGGGCGCGTACGCCCCCGGAGATCGCCCTGTCGATCCTGGCCGAGGTGGTCCGGGCCCGCCGGACCGAAGGTCTGGCGGCCGCTGTCGCGCCCGCGTTGCCGCCGCAGGCCGTCGACCCGGTGTGCGGAATGACCGTGGTGGTCGGGCCGGACACGCCGCACGCCGGTGACCACTGGTTCTGCTGCCAGGGCTGCCTCGACACCTTCCTCGCGGCGGCGTGATGGGGATCGCCGGTCTGGTACTCGCCGCCGGAGGTTCGCTTCGACTGGGTTCGGCCAAGCAGCTGCTGCCCTATCGCGGCCGCACGCTGCTCGACGCGACATTGGACATGGCACGGGCCTGCGGATTTTCCGAATTGCTGGTCGCGCTGGGCGGTTCGGCGGCGCAGGTCCGCGAGCGGGCCGACCTCAGCGGCTGCTTCGTGGTCGACAACCCGGACTTCTCGACCGGCTGCGGGTCGTCCATCCGCTCGGCGATCCCGCACGTCACGGCCTCCTCGTTGGTGCTGCTCCTCGGCGACCAGCCGGGTGTTTCCCCGGACGCCGTCCGTCGCGTCGCCGCGGTGCCCACGCCGATCGGGATCTGCTCGTACGCCGACGGCCTCGGACATCCCTTCCTGTTCCGGCGGCCGCTGTTCGGCTCTCTCACGTCGCTGCACGGCGACAAGGCGGTGTGGAAACTGCTGCACTCAGGCCGCTATCCGGTCACTTCGGTGCCCGTGGACGGCCCGGTGCCGATCGACGTGGACACATGGGCCGACTACGAGCGGCTGCTCTCGTGATCGACTCACCGGCCGGCGTCCGCTCCGCGCTCGACACCGTCGACTATCTCGTCGACGACGGCCTCGCGATGGCCGTCTTCCTCTCCCTGCGGCTGGGGAAGCCGCTGCTGCTGGAGGGCGAGCCCGGCGTCGGCAAGACGGCGGCGGCCAAGGCGTTGGCTTCGAGCTTGGGCACACCACTGATCCGGCTGCAGTGCTACGAGGGCCTGACCCCGGGCGAGGCGCTCTACGAGTGGAACTACCAGCGCCAGCTGCTCGCGATCCGGCTCGCCGAGGCACGCCACGAGAAGCTTGCCGACGCCGACCTGTTCACCGCCGAATTTCTCCAGGACCGGCCGATCCTCCGCGCCGTACGCCACCCCGGCCCGACCCCGCCCGTCCTGCTCATCGACGAGATCGACCGGGCCGACGACGAATTCGAGGCGCTGCTCTTCGAATTCCTCGGCGAGGCCTCCGTGACCATCCCCGAACTGGGCACCTTCACGGCGATCACCCCGCCGGTCGTGGTGCTCACCTCCAACCGCAGCCGCGACCTGCACGACGCGCTGCGGCGCCGGTGCCTCTACCACTGGATCGAATTCCCGACGCTGGACCGTGCGGTCGAGATCGTGCGGCGCGCGGTGCCGGGCGCGACCGGCCCGCTGATCCGCAGCGCGACCGAACTGATCGGCCGCATCCGCCGCCTCGAGCTGGACAAATCGCCCGGCCTCGCCGAGACGATCGACTGGGTGTCGGCGCTGGCCGCCCTCGGCGCCACCGACCTCGCACCCGGCGACGCGCTGCGCACCCTCGGCGCCATCGCCAAAACCCCCGACGACCGGCGCACGATCGCCGAAGCCTTCTGAGGAGACGCCGTGAAGATCACCAACGAGTTCACCGTGCACACCCCGATCGACGAGGCCTGGAAACTCCTCACCGACCTCGAGGCGATCGCCCCGTGCATGCCCGGCGCCGTCCTGACCGGGGTGGAGGACGACACGTACAAGGGCAAAGTGAAGGTCAAGGTCGGCCCGGTAGTCTCCGAGTTCGCCGGCACGGCCCGCTTCCTCGAAAAATCCGACACCGACCACCGGGCATCGATCGACGCGAAGGGCCGCGACGCCCGCTCGGCGGGCAACGCGTCCGCGGTGGTGACGGCGGTGCTGCGCCCGGCCGGCGACAGCACAACGGTCAGCGTGGACACCGACCTGAAGATCTCCGGCAAGCTGGCCCAGTTCGGCAGCGGCATGATCAAGGAGGTGTCGAGCAAGCTGCTGGCCCAGTTCGTAGCCAACCTGGAAGCCAAACTGGCCACCGACACCGCCTCTGCTGCACCGGCCGCCTCCGCCGCACCGCCCGTTTCCCCCTCGGCCGCGTCGCCCGTTTCCGCCTCTGCCGCGTCGCGCGCTTCCCACGCCGTTGTGTCGCCCGCTTCCGCGTCTGCCGCGTCGTCCGCTTCCGTTTCCGCTGCGTCGCCTGCCTCTGCCGCGCCGGCCGCTTCCGTCTCCGGTCCGCCCGGGAGCGCCGAGGCCGCAGCCGCTTCCTCGGCCGCCGCGGTGGAAACCGTCCCCGACACCGCGGTCTCGCCGGCTCCGGTCTCGCCGGCTCCGGTCTCGCCGGCTCCGGTCTCGCCCACCCCCGTCAACGGCGCTACGCCCACGTCAGCGGTGACAGCCTCGGCGTCGGGAGGCGGCGTCGTGCCAAAATCAGCGGCGAAGGCCCAGTCACCGGGCAACGGCACCGCACCGACGTCGTCGGCAACGGTCCAGCTCACACCGCAGCCCGAACCGGAGCCGCTGGACCTCCTGAGCATGGCCGGAAGCTCGGTCTACAAGCGACTGATCCCGCTGGGCGTCGTAGTCGTCGTCATCGCCGCGATCATCGCCTGGCTGATAGGGCGTCGCTGATCGCTCTCGGGCCGCAGGCGCCGTTTCGGCCGCCGGTGCCGTTTGGAGCGCAGGCAGGGTGGGGCCGCAGGCGGGGTGGCGCCGCAAGCGGGGTGGGGCCGCGGGCAGCGTGGAGGCGCAGGCATGTTGGAGGCAGGCTGGAGGCGCAGGCAGCTCGGGTCGCACGCAGCTCGGGTCGCACGCAGCATTGAGGGCGCAGGCAGCTCAGGTCGCACGCCGCTTGGGGCGCAGGCAGCTCGCTCCGCACGCAGTTCACGCCGCAGGCAGCTCGGGCCGCAGCCAGCTCGAGTCGCCCAGGGCTTAGCCGCACGCGACCTCAGTTGCACGGGGCAGGCCGCACGCGACCCAACTCCCACGAGGCCTAGCCACACAACCCCAAGTCACACTCGAACCCGGCCGCCCGGGGCCACCCCGGTTTCGATTCTTGCGGAAAAATGGAGATCGTGGGGGTCGCCTGTGGATAACCCGGTACCGGTAATCTTCCGCGGCGTCGACCGTGCGGCCTTTGCCGTGTCGTTCGCCGGGAAGTTGCGGAACGCGGGCCTCGCGGCCGGCCTCACCGAGACCGGTGACCTGGTCGGTGCGCTGGAAGTCTGCACGCTCGACAGTCCCGAAGCCGTCTACTGGGCACTGCGCGTGGCCACCGTCCGCCGGCAGCCCGATCTGGCCGTCTTCGACCGGGTTTTCGCGGCGGTCTTCACCGACGTCCCGCAGCTTGCGCTGAACCGGGGCACCGAGCCGCCCGGCAACCGCCGCGACGACGTCCATGTGCCGGTGAAGGCCGACACCGAGCGTGCGGCCGACGGCGGCGGCCTGCCGTGGGCGACGTTGCCCACTCCGGTGGCCGCGGCGGTCGGCCCGGCGGAGGGTCCGAGCGTGCCGCTGCTGCGTCCGAGTGCCCTTGCCGCCCTGGCCGAGCGGCCGTTCGAGGACCTCGACGCGGCGCAGATCGAGCAGCTCGGCGCGGCTCTGCGCGACGAGCTCACCCGCTGGCCGACCCGCCGCACCCGCCGCCACGAGACCAATTCGGCTGGGCGGCGGCTCGCCCTGCGAGCGACGGTTGCGCTTTCCCGGCGTACGGCGTGGGAGCCGGTCGAAATCGTCCGGCAGCGACCCATCCGGCGTCCTCGCCGAGTTGTGCTGCTCTGTGACGTCAGCGCCTCGATGCAGGCGCAGGCGGCCGCCTACCTGCATCTCATGCGGGCGTTCACTACGGTGGCCGACGCCGAGGCGTTCGCGTTCGCCACCGGGCTGACCCGGCTCACCCCGGCCCTGCGCCAGACCTCGCCCCGGCAGGCGATCACCCAGGCCACGGCGGCGGTGACCGACCGCTTCGGCGGCACCAGGATCGCCGCCAACCTGAGCACCCTGCTCGATTCCCACCACGGCAACACGCTGCGCGGTGCGCTGGTCATCGTGGCCTCCGACGGCTGGGACACCGACCCGCCCGAGCGCCTGGCGGCGACGATGGCCCGGCTGCGCCGCCGCGCGTACCGGATCTTGTGGCTCAATCCCCGCGCCGGCGCACCCGGCTTCACCCCGCGGGTGGCGGCCATGGCCGCCGCCCTGCCCTTCTGCGACGCCATGCTGCCGGCCGCGACCTTCGCCGACCTGGCCGCCGCCGTACGCCACCTGCGAAAGTGACGCGCGGAACCTGTGACGGTTTTCGTGGAGGGGGCGGCTCCTCGCGATCGAGGCTGCTTGGATCTGTTACGGGCGAGGCGCGCCGGCCGGCCGTCGTCACGGCGGCCTGTGTGATGTTGGCGCCGGGTGGCCCGCTGTTCGCCGGCGAGACCCACCTGGCTGGGGAACGGTTCTTCAAGGTCCCGGTGCCGGCCGGCGACGTGTGGTTCTTGGGGGCGCGGCGTCGCCTTCCGGTGGCTGGTCGAAATCGTCGGAGTCTCCGGCGGCCGCGCTGGCCGTGCCGGCGTTTCTCAGGCTGAAGTGGGAGTGGGCGGTCAGCTGGACCTTCGGCCTGACGGCATCCCTGAGCGCCGTCGGCCCCGAGAACGTCGACCCCCAGCTCAGAGCGGTGTGGCCCGTGTGGCTGGACACTGTCCTGACGGCGACAGCCGCGGTCTTGCTGATCGGCGCCCCAGGTGGGGGTACCGCGAGAAGCTCCTGTGACGGCGCCCGCTGAGTCCTCCCCATAGATGCCGACCACGACAACATGCCACAGTTGATGCACACTTCTGCCGAAGGCAGTGAGCCCGCCCGCACGCCTAATGCAACTATTGGCGCAACACTGAAACAAAGACACGCCGACATTCACCTTGTTGCCGACAGAGACAATTTCGGTGATTTATTGACCGAATGCAAGGGCATTGTCTCGACGATTTCGAGGGCATGGTGTTTGTTCGTTCGGTGATTGTGTTATTTGGACCGAGGTTCATCCCGCTGTTACGGCTGGGTGATTCTGGTCGATGCCGGCCGGGTGGTGCTCGCGCGAGGGTGCGCGCTGCACGCGGGCCCGTGTCGCTCGCGGGGTGAGCGGTGCAGTTGCCAGGGTGGGTGGCGGCGCCCGGGTGCCGGTCGGCGCCGATGGGATCGGTCGGCCGAGCCGGCATGGCCGACCGGGGAGGACGTGCCTGATCTGATCGGCGGGACCGGCCCGGTCGGCGGAGCGACCTGATCCGAGGCGCTGCGCGGTCTGACCGCAGGCAGCGGCCGACCACGCCGGCCTGGCCGGCATGGCTCGGTCCTCCTCTGTCTGCCGCTCGCAGCACTCGACCCGATCAGCCGGATTGGCCCGGTCGGCGGATGTGGCCTGGTTTGCGGATGGGCCTGGTCGGCGGATGTGGCTTGACCGGCGGAGGTGGTGGTTCCAGCAGGAGCGCTCTCACTGGGTGGAGCGGTCTCACGGGCGGGATCGACCTCACCGGCCGGAGCGCTGTCATTCGCGGGAGCGCTCTCACGGGCGGGAGCGCTTTCACGGGCGGGACCGACCTCACGGGCGGGACCGACCTCACGGGTAGGACCGACCCTATCGGCCGGAGCGCTCTCATCGGCTGGACCGACCTCACCGGCCGGATCGACCTCACCGGCCGGATCGACCTCACCGGCTGGATTGGCCTCGCCAGGCTCTGCGGCACCAGGGAAGACGAAACCCCGGCTGAGGGAAACGTTTCCGCTCGACACCTGAGCCGGTGGCCGGTCGGTGTCGGCTGGCTCGGGCTGCGGGACCGCGAGCTCGGACGCCCGGGAGCTGCCGGTGCGGTCGGCCGGCGCGACGACGTCACCATAGAGACGCAGGTTCATCGCCCGGCGGCCATGACGCTGCCGCAAACTCCATTCACGATGCCGCTCATGCTCGCGGCGAAACTGCTCAGCCGCGGGCGAATAATTGCGCGCCGCAGTCCGGTCCCGCCAAGACGCCACTTGCGACCGGGGAAAGAACTCGAGCTGCGCCATAAGCTATTTTCCCGCACCCGGATGGAGAAATGTCAGCCCCACCGGCGTGTCGATCATGCCAAATCGGTGCCGCGAAATGGATCACCAAATAGCGGGCTGGCGCCAAGCGATTGTTACCTTTGATAGCCGGGTCCGGCGGCCGTCGGGTATCGAGGCGATCGCCCGTGGATCTGGACGTGGGGTCGATTTCGGCCGCAGCCTCGGTGAGCGTGTCTGTGGCAGCGAACTCGGCTGCCAGGCGACGGCCCCGGTCCGCATGAACCAGCTCGATGATTGTCCTGGTCGTCCCGAGGGGGCGCAGAAGCGTCAGCCGCGCCACCACGCCCTGGACAATGGCCAGGATGCTGCCGAGACGTTCGACGCCACGAGCACGTTACAAGAAGCCGCCGGACTGGTGGGCCCACAGGGAAGCGTAAAGCCCGCCCTCGTGGAGAAGCTCGCGGTGAGTGCCGGAGGCCACGACCCTGCCCTCGTCGAGGACCACGATCCGGTCCATGCGGGCGATCGTCGACAGGCGGTGGGCGATCGCGAGTACGGTTCGCCCGGCCATCATCCGCTCCAGTGATTCCTGGATCGCCGCCTCCACCTCGGAGTCCAGGGCCGAGGTGGCCTCGTCGAGGATCAGGATCAGGATCAGGATCGGGGCGTCGCGGTGCAGGGCCCGGGCCAGGGCGATGCGCTGCCGCTGGCCGCCGGAGAGGCGGACGCCGCGTTCGCCGACCTGCGCGGCGTACCCGGAGCGGCCGGCGCCGTCGCGCAGAGCCTGGATGAAGCCGTCGGCCGCGGCGGCCCGGGTGGCCGTCGTGATGTCGCCGGTGCCGATGTTGTCGTGGACCGACCGGTTCAGCAGGGTCGCCTCCTGGCTGACCATGGCGATGCGCCGGCGCAGGCTTTCCTGCGTGACCGTCGTGATGTCCTGTCCGTCGATTTCGATGGTGCCGGCCTCCGGCTCGTAGAACCGCAGCAACAGGTTGGCCAGGGTGGACTTTCCGGCGCCGGAGCGGCCGACGAGGCCGACCCGCTCGCCGGCCCCGATCCGCAACGTCACGCCGTCAAGGCCGCCGACAGCGGCTCCGCCGACAGCGGCCCCGCCGACAGCGGCCCCGCCGCCGCCGGCAAGGGCGCCGCCGGCAAGGGCGCCGCCGTAGTGGTGGCTCACCCCCGTGAAGGTGATCTGGCCGCCGGTCACCTTGAGTTCGCCGGCGTTCGGCCGGTCGGCGATCACCAGCGGCTGCGCGATCGTGCCGAGCGACTTCCGCAGCACCCCGAGGGCGCCGAACAGCGCGGACACCGCGTCCAGCCGCCATTCCGCCAGCGGGCCGATCTGGAAGCTCAGCGCCACCGCCGAGGCGATCAGCCCGATCGGCGCGGCCCGATGCGCCACAGCTCGATGCCGTAGCCGACCAGCCCGGCCAGCAGGAGACCACCGAGCGCGGACATCGTGATGTTCATGGTGACCTCGAGCCGCTGGACCGCCAGGTGGGCCCGGCGGGCGGCCTCGAACACCCGCCGGGCCGTCGCGCGCTCGGCGGTGTCGTCGGCGAGGAGGGCCAGGGGTGTCGGCGTTCGCGTACGAGTCGACGAGCAGCCCGGTCAGCGCCGAGTCGGCCTCCTGCTGCCGGGCCGACGCGCTGCGGTAGCGCGGCACGATGAACCACATCAGGCCGGCGTAGCAGGCGGTCCACAGCCCGATCGGCAGCAGCAGCCGGGGATCGGTCGCGGCCATCAGGAAACCCGAGCCGATCACGTACGCGACGATGTACGCGATCGCGTGCACGCCGGAGTAGAACACGCTGGTGGTCGCCTCGCCGCCCGGTCAGGTCGCGCCGGAACCAGCCGACCGGCTGCCGGGCGACGTGCCGGTGGGGCCGCCAGGTGGCGAGGGTCAGCAGGTTCGGTCGGAGGACCAGGTCGTCCAGGCCCTCGTGAGTGAACTTCAGGGCCGGTCGCACGACCAGCACGAGCAGCCCGGCGCCCAGCAGCTCTCCGCCGTGCCGGGCGAGGAGCGTGGCCGGGGTGGTGGCCGTGAGCAGGTCGACGACGTGCCCGGCGTACCAGATCAGCCAGACCTCGATGGCCGCGCCGGCCGCGGCGAGCAGCACGGTGGTCGCCAGGACCGCCCGGAACGGCCGGGCGGTGTCGAGGAGGTAGGACCCGACGGTGTTTTTCAGTCCCCCGTCGCGAGCGAACGGATCGATGCGGAACAACCTGGCTCGGTGCTTCAGGCACGAGGCTAACCGCGCGGGCGGCTCACGCGCCGCCGATATTCGGCGTCCGATTCCGTACGCGGTTCAGGTCGTCGACGCTTCGTAGATCGCGGTGATCGCGGCCGCGAGAGTGCTGTCGAACGACGAGTCGGACTGGTCGCGGTGCAGGTCCTGCACGAGCGCGCGGGAGAAGCTCGCGATCAGGCTGTGGTTGCGGGCCAGGCGGGTGTCGGCCTCCTCCTGGCTGTAGCCACCGGACAGCGCGACCACCCGCAGCACCGCGGGATGCCCGATCAGGTCGGCGTAGAAGTCGTCGACGGTCGGGATGGAGAGCTTCAGCATCACCGGCGAGTCGAGCGGAAGACGGTCGAGGATGCCCTGTTTCAGCAGTTCCTCGGCCTTCTCCTTGTCGGGGCTGTGGATGTCGACCTCGGGCTCGAGGATGGGGACGAGGCCGGCGGCGAGGATCTGCTCGGCGTACCGGAACTGCTGGTCGAGGATCGCGGCGATGCCGCCGCCGTCGGCGTGGCTGATGAACGAGCGCATCTTGGTGCCGAAGACCCGGCGCCGGCCGGCCCGCTCGAGCAGCCCGTCGAGCCGGGTGAACGGTTTCATCAGGCGTACGCCGTCGGACTCCTCGGCCAGGCCCTCGTCGACCTTCACGAACGGGACGACGCCCTTGCGTTCCCACAGGTATTGCGGGGTGGGGACCCCGTCGACGTCGCGGTCCATGGTCTGCTCGAACAGGATCGCGCCGAGGATGCGCTCGCCGGTGAAGGCCGGTGACGTGATGATGCGTTCCCGGAACGCGTGCATGAGGTCGAACATCTGCTCGTCGTTCGAGTACGCCGACGAGGGCACGCCGTACGACTCGAGCGCCTTGGGGGTGCTGCCGCCGCTCTGGTCCAGCGCGGCGAAGAAACCGGCGCCGCCCGCGACCTTCGTTCGCTGCTCCTGATCCATGCCTCCATCCTGTCACCGCCGGCGCGGCGGCGTCAGGCGCGGAAGCGGGCGACCGCGCCCTTCAGCCGGTTGGCGACCTGGGCCAGCTCATCGGCTGATCGTTTGGTGTCTTCGACACCGCGGGCGGTGTCCCGGGCGGCGGACGCGACCCCGGTGATGTTGGCGGCGATGTCGGCCGAGGCGGTGGCGGCCGCGTTGACGTTCCGGTTCATCTCGGCGGTGGTCGCCGTCTGCTGGTCGACGGCGGAGGCGATGGTGGCCTGGAAGTCACTGATCCGTTCGATCACCGCGGCGATCTCGGTGATCGCCTCGGTGGCTGCGCTCGCGTCGGCCTGGATGGTCTGCACCCGGTGGCCGATGTCCTCGGTGGCCTTGGCGGTTTCCTGGGCGAGGTCCTTGACCTCGGTGGCGACGACCGCGAAGCCTTTGCCGGCGTCGCCGGCCCGGGCCGCTTCGATGGTCGCGTTGAGGGCGAGCAGGTTGGTCTGCTCGGCGATCGAGGTGATCACGTTGATCACGTTGCCGATCTCCGAGGAACTGGTGCCGAGCTTGGAGACCGTGACGGTGGCCGCTTCCGCGCTGTGCACCGCGGACGTGGCGACCTGGGCCGCTTCGCTCGCGTTGATGGCGACCTCCCGGATCGACGCGCCCATCTGCTCGGAGGCGGCCGCCACGGTGCGCACGTTTTCCGAGACGGTGCCGGCGGCCTGGGAGACGACGTCGGCCTGGGCCGAGGTCTGTTCAGCCGCGGCGGCGATGTGGGTGCTCGTGGTCAGCAGGTGGTCGGAGGAGTCGTTGAGGGAGCCGGAGCTGCTGATCAGCGTACGTATCACGTCGCCCAGGCCGTCCAGGGCCTGATCGAGTTCGGAGGCCATCCGGCCGAGTTCGTCGCGTTGACGGACATTGGCGCGCGTGGTGAGGTCTCCGGCGGACAACGAGCCCACCACCGTGGAGACGCGTGCCAGCGGCCGGGAGACGAGCCGGGTCACCAGCATCGACAGCGCGACGGCCAGCGCGACGCCGACGCCCAAGGTGATGGCCATGTCGCGGATCGCCGCCGCGGACGCCTCCTGCGCTTTTTTCTGGACGGCCGAGCTGCGCGTTTCGATGGACTTCGCGAGCGCCCCGGTCACGTCGACGATCTTGAAGTACAGGTTCCATGACGGACCCATGATCATGGCGCGGGCCTGGACGATGGCCTGCGGGGTGTTCCGCCGGTAGGTCGCGGCGATCTTGTCGTCCTGGGCCACCAGCTGCTCGAACATGCTCTGCAGGGAGGCGAGCTGAGCCCGCTCGGACGCGGTCAGGTACTGCGTGTGGGCCGCCGCCAGGTTGGCCTTGATATCGGCGACGATGCCCAGGAAGCCCTTACGGTTGTCGGTCTGCGGATCGACCGCCTTGGCGCCGCCCCAAAAACTGGCGTCCCAGGCGTAACTGATCTGATAACCGCTGAAGTCGGCGTTGTTGGTCTTCAGCGTGTCGATCTCGTGGCCGACGACACGCAGATCGGCGAGTTGCTGCACCAGATGCCGCTGCGTGGTCGTCGACCGGTAGCCGGTCGTGGCGACCGCCAGGGTCACCACGACCAGAACCGTGGCCAGGATCGTCAACTTCGTCGTGACCTTGCGGTCCGCTAACCAGCCTGTCAGATGCATCGTGTCCAACCCCCGTGCCGGCCTCTTCTCCTAATCATCTGCTCTTTGCGGGCCGTGCGGGTGAGGAACGTGTGGATCAGCGCAGCTGCCAGTCCTGGTTCGAGCCGCCGTTGCACGTCCACAGCTCGGCCAGGGCACCGTTGGCCCGGCCGGCGTCGTTGTTGCCGCCGGCGATGTCGAGGCAGAGCCCGGACTGGACGCCGGTGATGGTGCCGTCCGGATTGAGCCGCCACTGCTGGTTGGTGCCGCCGTTGCAGGTCCAGAGGGTCACCGGGCTGCCCGAGGCGCTGCCGTTGGCGTCCAGGCACTGGGCGCCGTTGTAGACCCGCAGCTCACCCGCCGCGGTCGGGGTCCACTTCTGGTTGGTTCCGGTGTTGCAGTCCCAGATCTCGGTCTTGGTGCCGTTCGCGGTCTCGTTGTTGTAGACGTCGAGGCAGCGGTTGGCGACCGCGCTGACCAGCTGCTTGGTCACGCCGACACTGGTGCCGCTGCCCGGCGAGACCCGGTACGCCACCACGCCGTGTCCGGGCACCGAGGCGCTGATCGAGCCGGTGGTCGTGGTGACCACATTGGACCACAGGTTGGTCAGCCGGTATTGCGAGGACGCCGCCATGCCGGCCGCCGAGGCGGAGGTGGAGACCACCGCGGCGCCCGCGTTCTCGTTGAACAGCGTGACCGCCACGTCGCCGTTGGCCAGCGGCTTGGCCAGCACGTCGAGCCCGCCCGACGACGAGATCTGACGCCCCTGCACGCCCCGGGAGTCCTGGTCGACCCCGATCACGTTGCCGTTGCGGTAGATGCCCAGCGTCTGCGGGGTCGCGCTGCGCAGGTCGGCGCCGATCAGCAGCGGCGCGGCCATCGCCGACCAGAGCGTGAACTCGGACCGGTCCTCCCGATAGGACATGCCGTTGCCGATCTCCAGCATGTCGGGGTCGTTCCAGGCGCCCTTGGAGGCGTACGGGTAGAGCCCGACGTTCTGGTGGTAGATCGACAGCATGCTGCCGTAGTTGGCCTGGATGTCCCCGGTTGTACGCCACAGGTTGCCGGTGCCGGCGCCCCACGTCCAGACGCTGTCCTCGCCCCACTCGCAGAGGCTGTAGACGATCGGGCGGCCGGTGGCGGCCAGCGCGTCGCGCATCGCGTTGTAGCGGACCTTCCAGTCGACGCCCTGGTTGTTGCAGTTGTCGTACTTGAGGTAGTCGACGCCCCAGGCGGCGAAGTCGGCCGCGTCGGTGGTCTCGTGGTTGAGGCTGCCCGGGTAGCCGGCGCAGGTGGCGGTGCCCGCGCTCTCGTAGATGCCGAGCTTGAGGCCCTTGCCGTGCACGTAGTCGGCGACCGCGGTGATGCCGCCGGGGAACTTCGCCGGGTCGGGCACGAGGTGGCCGCTGGAGCTGCGGGACTTCGACATCCAGCAGTCGTCGATGTTGACGTACTGGTAGCCGGCCGCCTGCAGGCCGGCTGCGGCGATCGTGTCGGCGGTCTGCTCGACCAGTTGAGCGCTGATGTTGCAGCCGAAGGTGTTCCAGTCGTTCCAGCCCATCGGCGGGGTGAGGGCGAGACCGTTGCCGAGGGCGGCGGCCGGGGAGGCGGGGATGAGGACCGTGGCTACGAGGAGAGCCGCGGCAGCGAGGACGTGGCGGACTGAGCGCATTCGTGCACCTCGATGTGTGTCCGTGTAGGAACACGTCTCATTAGGTGCCTTAATATGGACTCTCGTCAATAGAGCGAGCGATTAGCTCCACAGAGTTACATGAACGGACGGCTTGAAGTGCCCGACGTTGACCCCGGTGCCGCGCATCATCGCCTGGATCGCCCGCGGCGTGGACGCGAACCGGGCCAGCTCGGACGCGGCCGACGGCGCACCCTTCTCGGCCAGGGTCAGGGCGTGCCAGACCGCCTCGACCGTCGCCTGGGGACCGGCCAGCTGCACGAGCCGGCCGGCGCGTACGTCCGGAGCGACCGCGAAGGTCGGCGCGGGAGCGACGCCCTTGCCTCTCTTGGCCTCCTCGAGGGCGGCGGCGTGACTCTGGAAGATCTGCTGATGGTCCTCGGGGATCGCGAGCCGGTGCAGCAGAGCCTGCACCGCCTCGGAGGAGGCCGCGGCCGACGGCCCGAGCAGCCACGTCTGCTCCCGGAGCCGGCCGGCCGAGGCCGGAAGCGGCGGGGAGGCCGGAGCCGCGAGCGGCTTGCGAGGTGAGGGCACGAGCGTGGGCCGGGGTCCCGCGAGCGGATGGTCGGGTGCCGCGACGAGGACCAGACGGTAGTTCATCATCGGCCGCGCGAGCACCGCGTCCTCCGACACGACCGTGGGCAGCGGGCCGATCGCGATGTCGATCGCCCGGGTCAGCAGCAGGGTCTCGAACGCGGCCGGGTTGCGCACGCTCAGCTCGACGTCGAGGTCGTCGGCCCGGCTGGCGAACAGCTCGATCAGGCCTGGGGCGCCGTGCTCGGCGAACAGGCTCGATGCGCCGACCCGCAGCATCCGCCGCCCGCGCCCGGCCGCGCTGACCTCGAGCACCGTGATGTCCTGCAGGCCGAGCATCTCGGCGGCCCGGCTGGCCAGCCGCAGGCCGCCGGGGGTGAACGCGAGGCCGGCCGCGGTGCGGGAGAACAGCTGGTCACCCAGCTCCTTGCGCAGCTGGCCGATGTTGAGGGAGACCGCCGACTCGGAGACCGCCAGCTCGTGCGCGGCCTGCTTGACCGAGCCCAGCCGGACCACGGCCGAGTAGGCCCGGAGCTGGGTGGGGGTCATCACACCTGAAATGTATCGCGCGCGATCGGCGCCGGGCGACGGGCGAAGAAGCCGCGTAGCCGTCGTTCGGCGGGTCGTTCGACGGCGATGTGGAGAAGATGTGCGGCGCCGACGGAGGCGGCCAGCAGTCCGATCGCGAGGGCCAGATCGGCGGTGTGATCGAGTTTGTGTCCGGCCACGCCGGCCTGGAAGGCCGTGATCAGCGGGACGTGGATCAGATAGAGGGCGAATGAGCGGTCGCCCAGTGCGACCAGGGTGCGCGATCGCAATAGTGTTTTTTCGCCCCTGATGTCGGCCGTTGCCGCCGCTGCGATGATGGCGAACAGGAAGGGCAGCAGCGCCGAGTCGGCGAGGATTCTCGGTATCGCTCCCTCACTGTCGTGCGGAGCGAACCTCAATAGCGCCACGTAGACGCAGGCGCCACCGGCCACCGGGACCCAGGTCGGCCACGGTGCCCGCCAGCCGCGCCGGACGGTCAGGGCGAGGAGTATGCCGAGCGAGAATTCGCCGAGCCGGTAAAGAGGGTTCAGGTAGAGCAGGAATCCCCATGCGGTATCGGGGACGAGGAGAACAACAGCGAGCGCGGCGGCCGCCATCATCGCGATGGTCACGGCGGTGAGGCGGCGCAGGTGCTCCTGCTGCCATCGAGCCACTCGGATCAGAACCGGGAACAGGGCGTAGAAGAAGGCTTCCGCTCCGAGCGACCAGGATGGTCCGTTGAAGGCGTAGTGCCAGGCCGGGCTGGGGATCCAGACGTGTGTGCACGTGAGCACGAACGGAAGCGCACCCCATACCGGTGTTCCTCCGGAAAGATAGATAACGGGAATGGCGAGTGCGGTTACCGTGGCGTGCGGGGGCCAGATCCGGGCGAATCGGCGGCCGTAGAAGCGGCGGGCGGTGTCGCCGGGCCGGGCCGTCCAGGCGAGGACGAAGCCGGACAGGGCGAAGAAGAAGGCGACCGCTACGTATCCGAGGCTGGCCGTCTGGCCGATGAGATTCGGCAGACTGAATTGCAGGCTGAGGTGCAATATCACGACCGCCGCGGCGGCGAAGAACCGAAGGCTGGTCAGGGAGTTCAGGCGGTTCGCCGGTGTCGTCATGGCTGCGGCCCATCGCGACCGGCGGGGCGGACCGTGGCGAGAACCAGCAGGATCCACATGAGCCGGGCGTCGTAGTAGTCGCCGGAGAAGAGCGAGGCGCCGCCGACGAAGACGCCGCAGTAGCCGGCGGCCCGGGCCTCGAGCGACCGCTCGGCCCGGGGCACCTTGGCGAACTCGTGCCGCAACGTCACCCATGCGTTGATCAGGAGGAACAGGCCGACGATGCCGCCCTCGGAGGCGACCGCGAGTGGCAGATTGTGCACGTACCGGTCGTATTCGCCGAGGCTGGAGACGACGCTGAAGCCGTTCACCCCGGTGCCCAGGAAGGGCCGTTCCAGGAACAGGTGCAGGGCGTACTTGAACAGTTCACTCCGGCCGGAGGTGTAGCCCTGCTGGAAGGTCTCGGTGACGAAGCGCTGCTGCACGAAGGCGCCGATCGCGCGGCCCGCGATCGCCCAGGTGACGCCGGCCAAAGCGATCGTCGCCAGGACCGGCTTGGTGAGGCTGCCGCCGCGCTTCCCCAGCTTCTGCAGCGCCGAGGGGAGCGCGAGCACCAGTGTAATGATCAAGGCGACCAGGCCGCCGCGGGAGCCGGAGGCGAGCGCTCCGGTCAGGAACGCCGGCAGGCCGAGCAGCCAGATGGGCCGGCGCCGTCCGCGGAAGTAGAAGTAGACCGACGTGAACGCGCCGATGACCATGATCCGGACGAACACGTTGGGGCCACCGCCCGGCACCGCCCAGCGGCCGTTCGCGCCCCGGCCGAAGCCGGCCGCCGCGACCAGGAAGTAGAGCCAGGCGGTGACCTGGAAGCAGCCGAGGGTCAGCTCGACGACCCGGTCACGGTCCCATTCGGCCAGCATGACGTAGATGAAGACGAGGATCGCGACGCAGGTCAGGTCGATCATCGCGGGGCCGACCACGGCGTTGCCGGGCGCCCACGTGGCCGAGACGATCTGGTAGCCGATCAGCAGCAGGATCGCGAGCAGAGTGCCGGTGCCGGTACCGGCCGGGCGGTGACCGGACTGGTTCAGTTCGAGCGCGAAGCTCATCAGCAGGATCGCGAACAGCGGCACCCGGACGTCGTTGAGCAGCAGCGGCAGGTCGAAGCCGAGCCGGTCCAGGGTGAACCGCCCGGCCAGGGTCACGAGGAAGGCGAGCACGACGACCACGCCGGGCCGCCGCCGGGTGTCGGGAATGACCGTCATCGAGGTCATACCGACCGGGCCGCCATCGCGCGGACCAGCACGAGATAGCCGGCGACGCCGAGCGTCGCCGCGGCGAGGACGAAGGCGAGAACGGCCGCGAACGGAGGGTGCATCACCAGCCGGAGGGCGTACGTCAGCGGCACCTCGACCGCCAGCGACCCGACCAGCAGCCACGTCGTCATCGGCATGTCCTGCAACGCGTCGAGCGTCGGCCGGATCGCGTAGAACATCGCCACCGGCACCGCCGCGAACATACCGAGGCGCAGCACCGGCCCGGCCGAGGTGAACTCGTCGCCCAGGAACCAGCGGACCAGCACCGGCGCCAGCAGGACCACGGTCGCGCCGATCAGCGCCGCCACCGCACCGGCGGCGAACGGCAGTACGAGCAGGCCGCGGTGCATCGAGGTGCCGCCGCCCGGGTTATGGAAGATGCTGCTCAGCCGGGGGAGCAGCACCGGCGAGAGCATCGCGAAGACCGAGCAGACCAGGGTCACGGCGGAGGTCATGAAGCCGACGTACCCGGCATCGCCGGCGCCGGGCAGGGCGTTCGCCACGGCGAACGTCGGAAAGGCGAAGAGCGCCGGGAGCGCCAGGTCCCCGGGCGTACGCCCCAGGCCGTACCGGACGAGCCGCCGCAGTGACGCCTCGCCGTCGCCGGGTGGGGCGTCCGGGGATGGCCGGGTGACCGCGATCGCGCAGCCGGCCGCACCGAGCATCCCGAACCCCTGCAGCACCAGGAACGACTCGATGCCGGAGGCGAGGAAGAACGCGACCACCGGCACCACCGCGAGCCCGGCCAGCGAGGTCGCGTTGGCGAACGCCACCTGCCCGGTACCCCGCAACGCGGCCACCGAGGTGGCGCACAGGCAGTTCCCGGCGAGCATCACCGTGATCGCCCCGACCGCCGGCCGGCCGTCCAGCCCGAGCAGGTCGGAGAGCGGCTGGGCCAGGGCGTATCCGGCGATCGCGACCATCGCGATGATCGCGACCTGGATCGCGAACGCCCGCCGGGCCAGTGTCGCCGCCCGGGCCCCGCAGCGCGGCAGGTAGCGCTGGAGTCCGGTGCTCAGCCCGGCCGTCGCCAGCGGCTGGACGGTCGACACGGCGCCCCGCGCGATCTGGTAGAACGCGAACCCGTCGACGCGGCCGCGGGCGGCGACCAGGTGGAAGAGCACCAGCTGGAGTGCGAGCGACGACCACTGCACGGCCACCGAGGCCAGGTAGTCGTGCCGGATCGCGGCCGGTACCGAGTGCAGCAGCGACCGCAGCCGTCCGGCTGCCTCAGACATGAACCTTGGCCTGCCGCAGCGCCCGCTGCAGCAGCTCGTCGATCCTCGGATGCCCGAGCACGGCGAGCGCGGTCAGCCAGAGGATCCGCAGGTCGACCCGGAGCCCGTAGTGCTCGACGTAGGCCAGCCCGAGGGCGATCTTGCGCGGCCGGATCAGCTCGTCGTACGCCCGGTCGGGGTCGGCACCGGCGATGATGTCGCCCTCGAAGCGGAAGACGATCGAGGCCCAGTCGGTGATGCCCGGCCGCACGTCGAGCAGCCGCCTCTCGCCCTCGGTGTAGCGGGCCACGTCCCATTCGACCTGCGGGCGGGGGCCGACCAGGCTCATCTCGCCGCGGAGCACGTTGACCAGGTTGGGCAGTTCGTCGAGCTTCCCGCGGCGCAGCCAGCGCCCGGCGCGGGTCAGCCGCGGGTCGTCGGCCGCGGTCGAGTCGCCGCCGAGCCGGCCCGCGTCGACCACCATCGTGCGGAACTTCAGCATCGTGAAGGTGGTGCCGTGCCGCCCGACCCGGGTCCCGCGGTAGAACACCGGGCCGTGATCCTCGCGCCGGATCCGCCAGGCCGCGACCACGGTAAGCGGGGCCGTGGCGGCGAGCGCGACGGCGGCGACGGTGACGTCGATGGCCCGCTTGACGACGTCGTATGCACCGGCCCGCGTGCCGGCCCGGCGCCCGGTCGCCCGCTTGACGACCTGGTAACCGGTCATGGACGGTCCACCGAGTAGACGTAGACCCGGGAGCCGACGCCGCGGTGCACCGAGGTGTGGCCCTCCAGCCGCGCGCCCGACTTCTCGTAGAACCGGTGTGCGCGGGTCAGCTGGTCGCCGCTGACCGCCTTGACCGCGGTCTCGCCCTGCTCGGCGAACCATTCCATGAGCCGGGCCAGCAGCTGCTCGGCGACGCCCCGGCCGCGCCAGGCCGGCTGGACGACGACGTTGATGACCTCGGCCCGCGGCAGCTCGGCCGGGGCGGCCGACGGGTAGCGCAGGGTCTCGACCGCGCGCCGCAGACGGGCCGGGCTGAGCAGCCGGGGCAGCAGCACGCGGACGGCCGACGGCCAGCGCCGGAGCGCGAACTCGCGGTAGAGCGCCGAGGTGTCCCGGCAGCCGGCGATGTAGCCGATGGTCTCGCCGCCGGGCGCCAGCGCCACGAACATCTTGCAGTGGCGGCTGGTCGCCACGTGCCGGTAGAGCAGGCGCAGGGCCGGTTCGCCGAGCGTGGACAGGAAGCCCTCGCGGACCCCGTCGCGGTGCATCCGGGCCACGGTGGCGATCTGAAGGCGGGTCAGCGGCCCGTCGGTGAACCGGACGTCGCCCTCCTGTAGGGGCGCGTCCTCCGGCTCGGCCGCCGGCAGCGGCGCGGCGATGCCCCAGACCGAACCGGCGCCGTAGACGGTGTGGGTGACCACGAAGGCGACCGGCATCGCCACCAGCAGGCCCGGATCCCGCCTACGCCAGGCCAGGTGGGCGGACGCACCGAGTACGGCACCCGCGTACGTCAGCAGGCCGGCGCCGGTGAGACGGCGGACGACCACCGACCGGGGTGAGAGGGCGAGGCCGGCGGCCGAGCCGGCGACGAACGCGAGCGGGACGAAGTTGCGCCACCCGCCGATCCAGCGGCCGACCAGGCGGCTGGCCCGGAACGGCCAGTAGCCGGCCTCGAAGATCCAGGAGCCGTAGTCGCGCAGGCTGCTGCGCGCGTAGTAGGTGCAGACGATGTCCGGGATCAGCAGGATCTTGCCGCCGGAGGCGCGGAGCCGCTGGTTGAACTCGCGGTCCTGGGCCCGGGTCAGCTTTTCGTCGAAGTAGCCGATGCGGTCGAACACCTCGCGCCGCCAGCAGCCGCCGAAGACGGTGTCGATCCACTGTGGCTCGGACACCCCGACCCGGTGTTTGGCGTTACCGGCGGCCAGCGGATGCATGATCGACAGCGCGAGCGCCCGGCCGAGCAGGGTGTCGTCGCGCGGCAGCGACTTCAGGACGCCGCCGACGTTGTCCGCCTCCGGATGGGCCAGCAGAGCGAGCACGCACTTGCGCAGATAGTCGGGCTCGTAGAACGCGTGCACGTCCATCCGGACGACGATCTCGCCCCGGGCCTGCCGGATGGCCAGGTTGAGGCCGTCCGGCTTGCGATGGCCCGGGTTGTCGAGCATCCGCAGGGCCGGGTGGGCGGCCGCGTACCGCCGCAGGATGTCGCGGGTGTCGTCCTCGCTCATCCCGTCGACCAGCAGGATCTCCAGCCGATCCGCGGGATAGGTCTGCGCGAACAGTGAATCCAGGAACTCGGCGATGAACCGGCCCTCGTTCCAGCACGGGATGACGACGGTGACCAGCGGGAGATCGGTCATCGGCCCGATCCTCCGAAGAACCGGTGGATGCTCCCGGCCACATACTCGACCTGCCAGTCCTCCAGCTCGGGGTTCATCGGCAGCGAGAGGACCCGGCGGCAGAGGCGCTCGGTGTGCGGCAGCTGCCAGTGGTCGAGGCCGAGGCCGGGCTGCCGGTGCAGCGGAACCGGCCAGGAGATCAGCGTCTCGATGCCGTCGTCGCGCAGGTGCTCGGCCAGCGCGTCCCGCCGGTCGGCGGTGACCGGGTAGTTCTGGTAGACGTCGAAGCGCCGCTGGTCGGCGTCCGGCCCGACCGGAATCTGCAGGTCGGGCAGATCGCGCAGCATCTCGTCGTAGCGGGCGGCGAGCGAGCGCCGGCGCTGGATCCACTCCGGGAGCTGCCGCAGCCGCCAGTCGAGGATCGCCGCCTGCAGGTTGTCGAGCCGGCAGTTGTAGCCCCAGCCGTCGAGGTCGCTCTTGCCGACCCGGCCGTGGTCGCGCAGCGCGAGCAGCCGGTCGGCCAGAGCCACGTCGTCGGTCAGCACCGCGCCCGCGTCGCCCAGCGCGCCGAGCATCTTGGCCGGATAGAACGAGTACGTGCTGGCCAGCCCGAACGTGCCCGCGGTACGCCGTTCGAACGCCGCGCCGAGCGCCTGGGCCGCGTCTTCCAGCACCACCGCCCCGACCTCGTCGGCCGCCTTCTGCACCGCGTGCATGTCGACCGTACGGCCGTTGAGGTGCACCGGGATGATCACGCGGGTCCGTTCGGTGACCAGCTCGCCCAGCTGCTCGGTGTCCATCAGGTGGTCGCCGCCGATGTCGGCCAGCACCGGCTTGGCCCCGCGCAGCACGAACGGCGAGAGCGTCGCCACGAACGTGTGGGCCACCGTCACGACCTCGTCGCCCGGCCCGATGTCGAGTGCGTGCGCGAGCAGCCGCAGCCCGTCCGTGCAGTTGCTGACCCCGACCGCGCGGACCGAGCCGACGAAGCGGGCCAGGTTGTCCTCGAAGTCGTGCAGCTGCTGCCGCAGCATCAGGTCGCCGCGCGCGATGGTGTCCTCGATGACCGGCAGCAGTTCGTCGCGCTGGCGGCGCCACTGCTGCGGGTAGTCAACGAACTTGACTCGCCAGTCCACGGCTCGCCTCCCTGTGGTCGAGCACGCGCCGGCTGATCGCCTGCGGATCGAGGCCGTGCGCCGCGCGCAGATAGTCCTGGTCGCCGACGAGCGAGAAGGTCCGGTTGGGCAGGCCGATGCGGACCAGCGGAACCCGGTCCGGCCACTCGGCCAGGGTCTCGGCGATGGTGCTGCCCAGGCCGCCGACGATCGAGTGCTCCTCGATGGTCACGATCGCCTCGTAGCGCTGGGCGGCGTCCTTCACCGCGCACACGTCGAGCGGGTTCAGCCAGGGGAACGACCGTACGTCGACCGGCAGTCCCGCGGCCTCGAGCAGGTCGGCGGCCTGAACGGCCACGTCGAGGATGCCGCCGGTCGAGAACAGCACGACCGGGCCGCCGCGGTCGCGGACGAGCACCGACTCACCGCGTACGAGGGAAAGCGGTGCCGGATGCACCGGGCTCTCGCCCGCCTTGCCCAGCCGCAGATAGGCCGGCCCGCCGTTGGCCAGGAGGTCGGCCATGACCGCGCCGGTCTCGACCGGGTCGCCGGGCGCGGCGACCGCGATGTTCGGTACCGCCCGCATGATCGCCAGATCCTCGGTCGCGTGATGCGACATCCCCAGGGCCCCGTACGCCATCCCGCCGCCGACCGCCACGACCGTCACGTCGGCGTGGTGGTACGCGATGTCGTTGCGGATCTGCTCCAGGCACCGCAGCGTGGGGAAGTTCGCGATCGAATAGGTGAACACCCGGGCCCCGCCGAGTGCGATCCCGGCCGCGATCCCGGCCATGTTCTGCTCGGCCACCCCGACGTTGAGGAACTGTCCCGGGCACGCCTCGATGAACGGCTCGACCACCCGGAACCCGATGTCGGCCGTGATCAGCACGAGGTCCGGGTCGCGCCGGGCGGCCGCGGTGAGGTCTTCGAAGAACCGTGTTCTCACAGCGCACCCACTTCTTCGAGGGCCCGGCGCAGCTCGTCCTCCGAGGCGTGCTGGTAGTGCCACGCGATGTCGTTCTCCATGAACGAGACGCCCTTGCCCTTGACCGTGTGGGCGAGCACGCACCGCGGGTTGGTCGGCGACAGGATCGCCAGCGCGGCCGTGAGCTGGTCGTGGTCGTGCCCGTCGACCTCGATCGTGTCCCAGCCGAAGGCCCGCCACTTGTCGGCGAACGGCTCCAGCTTGGCCGTCGCCTCGGTCGGGCCCATCGCCTGGAGCTTGTTGTAGTCGACGACCGCGACCATGTTGTGCAGGTCGTGGGTGTGCGCGAACATCGCCGCCTCCCAGACGCTGCCCTCGTCGCACTCGCCGTCGCCGAGCAGCACGTACGTGCGCCACTGTTCGCCGCGCTGCCGGGCCCGCCAGGCCAGCCCGGCCGCGACCGACAGCCCGTGCCCGAGCGACCCGGTCGACAGCTCGACGCCCGGCACCCCGACGTGGCTGACGTGCCCGGAGAAGAACGACCCGTTCTGGTAGTGCTGGTCGAGCAGTTCGGTTCCGAAGAAGCCGCGCTGGGCCAGCACCGCGTAGAGGGCGGCGCCGGCGTGACCCTTGCTCATGATGAAGCGGTCCCGTTCGGCCCAGTCCGGGGCCTTTTCGTCGACGCGCAGAACGATGTCGTAGAGGACGGCCAGGATGTCGGCGCACGAGAGCGCCGAACCGACGTGTGAGCTGCGGCCGCCGCTGGTCATGCGGAGGACATGCTCCCGTACCGCCCGGGCGGTCTCGGTCGACGACATGTCAGATCACCGCGTACCCGATGTAGGGGTCGAACTCGAACCGCCGCAGCTCCAGCCGGTTGAGGCCCAGTTCCTCCCGGGCGGCCGTGGTCTCGCCCGGCCAGAGCGGGTTGTCGAGCTCGTCGAAGGCCAGCACCGCGCCCTTCGGCATCCGCGGCACCAGGTGCTGAAGCGCGACCTTCGTCGGCTCGTAGAGGTCCAGGTCGAGGAAGAGCAGGCTGACCACGAGATGGGGGTTCTCGGCGACGAACGCCGGGATCGTCTCGGTGACGTCGCCCCGGATCAGCCGGGCCTTGGGCAGGTGGCCGAGGAACCGGTCGGAGTCGTAGATCTCGAGCAGCCGGTTCAGCTCGTCGTAGCTGTCGGCGGCCAGGTCGCCCGGCGCCGCCCCGGTGGTCGACGGCAGGTCGGCCGCCGACACCGCCGGGAAGCCGCCGAACGAGTCGAAGCCGTACAGCCGGCGGGTCAGGTTGGTCGGCTCCAGGGCGGCGCTGAGCTGGGCGAAGGTCATGAAGCCGGCGCCCCGGAAGACGCCGCACTCGACGATCGAGCCCTTCACCGGCAGCACCAGCTTGAACAGCTCGTAGAGGGCGGCGAACCGGGTCACCTGGGCCCGCCGGGCATAGCGGGCCATGCTGGCCAGCCGGGTCGGCAGGTCGTCCGGGCTGCGCTCGAAGACCTCGGCGATCCGGCCCGGGACTCGTCGCTCAGCCTCGGTCTGCAAGCCGCCCGGGGCGCTGGTCGGGGTGGGCGTCACGGGTCCTCCTTCAGCGTTCGGTGGATCGGGCGCTCGGAATCTTCGGGGCTTCCTCGGGTGCCGGCGCCTGGAATCTCGGGAACGCCTCGTCACCCTTGGCCGGCACCATGTTGAGGACGCCGCCGAGGATCCGGGCGTTGACCGCGTGCAGCGCCCGCACCGCTCCGGTCACCTGGGCGCTCTTGGTGCGCCGGGCGCGGGCCACGAACAGCGCGCCGTCCGAGCGGGCGGCGATCACCGCGGCGTCGGTCACCGGCAGCAGCGGCGGGCAGTCGAAGATCACGATGTCGAACCGGCCGCGCAACTCCTCGACCAGGTCGGTCATCCGGCTCGAGCTGAGCAGCTCGCTCGGGTTGGGCGGGGTCTGCCCACTCGACAGCAGCCACAGGCCGGCACCCCACGGCTGGAGCACCTCGTCGAGCGCGACCGCCCCGGTGAGTACGGTGCTCAGGCCGGCCGTGTTCTCCCGCCCGAGGAACGTGGCGAGCCGGGGGTGCCGCAGTTCGGCGTCGACGATCAGCACCCGGCCGCCCGACTCGGCGAACAGCAGGGCCAGGCTGCACGCCGTCGCCGAGCGGCCCTCGGCCGGAACCGCACTGGTCACGGCCACGACCTGGACCGGGCGGTCGGCGTCGGCGTACTGGAGGTTGGTGCGCAGTCTTCGCAGCGCCTCGGCCCGGACCGACTGGGCGTCGGAGACGAACGGGCCCGAGCGGCTGGGAGCGCTGGTGTCGATCGGCACCCGGGCCAGCACGGGCGCGCCGATCAGGGTCTGGAGCGCCTCGGCGGTGCGCAGGCTCGAATCGGAGACCTCGCGGGCTACGGCCAGGCCGGCCCCGACCATCAGGCCGGCCAGGCCGGCCAGCGAGAGATTGTTCATGATCTTCGGGGACACCGGGTCGGGCACCAGCTCCGGTCCGGCGACGACCTCGACCCGTACGGTCGGCTTCGTCGCGTCGCCGGTGTTCTCGAGCGTGCCCACGACCTTCTCGAACAGCGGGGTCAGCGCCGTGACCGCGTGCAGGGCCCGGGCGCGCGACTGGTCCTGCACGCTGACCACGAGCATGACCGTGTCGGCCACCGTCTCCGAGGTGATCTGCTGGACCAGGTCGTCGCGGGGGATGCCGAGCCCCGGCGTGGCGGCCAGCGGCACGATGATCCGGTCGCTGGTGAGCAGCGCCGCATACGATTTCAGCCGGGCCTGCGAGAACATCGAGGCCGGATAAAGATCGGCCGCCTGCGCATTCGGCGTGGTGAAGAAAAAGGTGACGTCGGCAGCGTAGATCTTGGGCATCCGGAAAGTCACCACCAATGCAACGGCCAGCGCGAGGACAATGGAGGCCGCCACTATCCACCAGTGCCTCCTGGCGACACGGATGTAATCGCGTAGGCCCACGCCAGACCTCCCGGTGCCGTGGCTACGGTCAACATAAGCCCAGGTCGAACCGGCGATACCGGAATCAGGAAATTCGGTTCGCTATCGGCCCGACTGATAAAATCCACCTGCCACAATTAGTGCCTCTTGGGTCGGGAGTTGCTGATGTTTCTCACCGTCCTTCCCTTTTTCGCCGACGCCGTGGCGTGGATCGCCGGATTACTCGCGGCCCGCCATTTTTCTTTCGTCACGGCCGCCTTCGCGATCGTTCTGCACGCCGGGGTCGGACACGCGCACCACCTCTACCGCGGCCGGCATCCGGTCGGCAGCTTCGAGGAGGTCCGGGCGGTCACCAGCACCGTCGTCACCACCGGGGCGCTGCTGATCGTGCTCGACGCGCTGCCGGCCCACCGGCCCGTGCCCCTGGACGAGCCGGTGCTCGGGGCCGCGGTCGCGCTGGTGCTGATGCTCGGGGTGCGCTACGTGTGGCGGCTGCGGGTGGCGAACCGTCAGCGGCCGGACGAACGGAGCGCCGCGCCGGTGCTGCTCTTCGGGGCCGGGCGGGCGGCGACCGTGCTGGTCCGGTCGATGCTGCACGACCCGGCCGGGCACTACCTGCCGGTCGCGCTGCTCGACGACGACCCGGCCAAACGCAACCTGCACGTGCACGGCGTGCCGGTGCTCGGGCGGCGCGACGACCTGGCATCGGTGCTGTCCCGCACCGGCGCCGGCACAGTGATCCTCGCGGTGGCGAACGCCGAGGCCGACCTCGTCCGCGACATCCGGGACCTCGCGGTGGCGGCGGGCGCCGAGTTCAAGGTCGTCCCGTCCGTACCGGAGCTGATGGACCACCCGGTCGGCGTGCGCGACATCCGCGACGTGCAGATCACCGACCTGCTCGGCCGGCACCAGATCGACACCGACCTCGGCGCCATCGCCGGCTACCTCACCGGCAAGCGGGTGCTGGTCACCGGGGCCGGCGGCTCGATCGGCTCCGAGCTGTGCCGGCAGATCCACCGGTTCGCCCCGGCCGAACTGATGATGCTCGACCGCGACGAGTCGTCGCTGCTCGCGGTGCAGCTCTCGATCGACCCGGCGGCCCGCCTCGACGACCCGGCGGTGATCCTGGCCGACCTGCGCGACGCCGCCCGGATCAAGGCGATCTTCGACGAGCGGCGGCCCGAGGTGGTCTTCCACGCCGCCGCGCTCAAGCACCTGGCCCTGCTGCAGCGCTTCCCGGGCGAGGCGGTGCTGACCAACATCCGGGGCACGCTCAACGTCCTCGACGCGGCGGCCTCGGTTGAACGCTTCGTCAACATCTCCACCGATAAAGCGGCCAATCCGGTCAGCGTGCTCGGCGCGTCAAAACGGATCACCGAGCGGCTGACGGCCGACGCGGCCCGCCGCCGGGCGGGCACGTTTCTGAGCGTACGGTTCGGGAACGTCCTCGGAAGCCGCGGCTCCGTGTTCACGACGTTCAGCGCCCAGATCGCCGCCGGCGGGCCGATCACCGTGACCGACCCCGAGGTGACCCGCTACTTCATGACCATCCAGGAGGCCGTGCACCTGGTCATCCAGGCGGCGGCCATCGGGCAGGGCGGCGAGGCGCTGGTGCTCGAGATGGGCAAGCCCGTACGCATCGCCGAGGTCGCCGCCCAGATGGCCGCTCTGGCGCCGTCGCCGGTGGAGATCCGGTACATCGGGCTGCGGCCGGGCGAGAAACTGGCCGAGGAACTGTTCGGCGCGGGCGAGGTGGACCGGCGCCCGATCCACCCCCTGATCTCCCACGTCTCGGTGCCGCCGCTGCCGGCCACCAGCCTCAGCACCCTCGACCCGTCCGCCCCCGACCTGGCGGCCCGCCTCGACGCCCTCTGCCACGACGTCCCGGCCCTGGCCGCATAGGGCCGGCTGTTCTACAGTGGGTCGAGGCGGCGCTTGAGCAGGCAGAACTCGTTGCCCTCGGGGTCGGACAGGACGTGCCAGGGCTCGTCGCCGGACTGCCCGATGTCGGGCCGGCCCGCCCCGAGCCCCAGGAGGCGTTCGAGCTCGGCGCCCTGATCGCGGTCGGTCGGGTTGACGTCGATGTGCAGGCGCGGCTTCCCCGGCTCCGGCTTGTCCCGGCGGCTGAGGATGATCGTCGGCTGCGCACCGCCGAACCCCGCGCGCGGGCCGATCTCGAGGCTGCCGTCCTCTTCGCGATCGAGCACCACGAAGTCGAGGACCTCGCACCAGAAGCGGGCCAGCACCTCCGGGTCGCGGCACCCGAGCACGAGTTCACTGATCCGAGAAGCCATTGACGAAACCTACCCGACCGGTCCTAAGCCACGTAGCGGGTCTGGAAAGCGCTGTAGCCGTCGAGGCCGGTGGCGCCGCCCTCGCTGCCGAGACCGCTCCACTTCATGCCGCCGATCGGGAACGTCGGTGACAGCGCGGTGTGCGTGTTGATCCAGCTCACCCCGGCGTCGAGGCGGTCGGCGACCGCGACCGCGCGCTTCTCGTCCGCGCCCCAGACCGAACTGCCGAGACCCCGCATGCCCGCGTTGGCCCACGTCACGGCGTCGTCGACCGAGCGGTAGCCGACCACCGGCAGGACCGGCCCGAACTGCTCCTCGACGACCAGCCGCTCGCCCGGGTCGACGTCGGTGACGATCGTCGGCGGGTAGAAGTAGCCGTCGTTGCCCGGCCGGGTGCCTCCGGTGACCACCGTGGCGCCGTGGGCGCGGGCCTCGTCGACCAGCTCGGCGACCCGGTCGCGCTGGGCGGCGTTGTTCAACGGGCCGAGCTGAACGTCCGGAGAGTCTCCCCGACCGACCCGGGCCGCGGTGGCGAGTTCGGCGAAGGCGGCGACGAACGCCGGCCGCCGCTCCTCCGGCACGAAGATCCGTTTCGGGGCGACGCAGGCCTGCCCGTTGTTGTTGAACGCCCGCCAGAAGATCTCCTCGGCCACGTCGGCCGGGTCGACGTCGTCGAGCACGACCAGCGGGTCGTTGCCGCCCAGCTCGAGGGTCAGCCGCTTGAGGTCGCCGGCCACCGCCCGGGCGATCGCCCGCCCGACCTCGGTCGACCCGGTGAAGCTGATGCCCCGCACCAGCTCGTGCCCGGTCAGCCGGCGTCCGACCTGGTCGCCGCCGGTCACCACGGTCAGGACGCCGGGCGGCAGCACCCCGGCCAGCAGCTCGCCGACCCGCGCGGTGGCCAGGGGCGTGTACGGCGACGGCTTGAGCACCACCGTGTTACCGACCCGCAGCGCCGACGCGACCTTGGCCATCGCGATCAGGACCGGGAAGTTGTTGGGGGCGATCGCCGCGATCACGCCGAGCGGCCGGCGCTCCAGCGTGGCCCGGCCGGGCAGGTGGCTCGGCAGCTCCTGAGCCGGAAGTTCCAGGTCGGCGTAGTAGCGCAGCCATCCGGCCGTGCCGGCCAGCTCGCGGTGCGATTCGGCGAGCGGCTTGCCCTGCTCGGAGGTGAGCAGCGGCGCCAGCTCGCCGGCCGCCGCCTCGATGACGCCGGCGGCCCGCCGCAGGGCCTCGCGGCGGCGGGCCTCGTCGAGGCGCCATTCGCCGAACGCCCGCCGCGCCGCGGTGACGGCCTGATCGACCTGCTCGACGGACAGGTCGGGCACTTCGGCGAAGGCGGTGCCGGTAGCGGGATTGATCACCGGAAGATGGGACATGCGCCGACGCTAGGCCCGCCGGCCGCGGTTATCGTCGCCCAGCCAGGTCCAGGACCGGCGTCACATGCGCCGCCCGGCTGATTCGAGGAGGGGCATCGGGCCGCCGGCCGGGGTCATCACGACCAGGCGCTGGCCCGGGGCGCTCGCGATCTCGAGGGTCTCCACCGCCATGTCGAGCGCGCCCGCGACCGGGTGCCGGAACCGCTTGACCGGGCGGCTCCCGGCCACCACGGACCGGTCGGCCCAGGCCGAACGGAAGAAGTCGCTCGTCGCACACAGTTCGGCCACCAGGCGGGCCGACGCCGGGTCGCGGGGCTGGTCGCCCTCGCGCCGCCGGAAGATGCCGATGTGCTCGGACACGAGCAGGGCCCACTCGTCGCCGAACAGCGCCTTGGCCCGGTCGGTGAGCATCCAGCGGAGCGCGTTGGGCGGGTCCTCGGGCATCCCGTAGAGCAGGCGGCCGGCGCGGTTGAGGGCGAGGATGTCGAAGGCCGGCCCGAGCAGGAAGGCCGGCGTCGCGCCGAGCGCCGCCATCACCCGCCGCGTCTCCGCCCGGACGGTGCGGCCCGGCGTCGGTGGCGGGGCCGAACCGGCGAGTCCGCGCAGATAGACGCGTTCGGCCTCGTCGAGGCGCAGCACCCGGGCCAGCGAGTCGATCACGCCGGGGGAGGGTTCGGTATGCCGGCCCTGCTCGATCCGCGCGTAGTAGTCGGTGCTCAGCCCGGCCAGGCCCGCGACCTCTTCCCGGCGCAGCCCGGGAACGCGGCGCCGGCGCCCGGCGTGAAGCCCGGCCTCGACCGGCGACATCCGCTCGCGCCGCGACCGCAGAAAGTCGCCGAGGGCAGTCATGTCCCGAAACCTATCTCGCGGCGACCGCCGGGAGCGGGTCGCGGGCCGGGACCGGCAGGGCGACCGCCTGCTCGACGGCTCTGCGGAGCCGCTCCTGCTCGGCCGCCCGCTCGGTGTGCCAGGCGGTCGACCAGACCCGGTGCAGGTGCCAGCCGAGGCCGCGCAGCACCTGGTCGCGGAGGCGGTCGCGGTCGCGGGCGGCCGGGTAGGCCCGGTAGCCGGCCCCGTCGCACTGGATGCCGATCGCGTAGCCGCCGCCCGGGTGCGGCACCGCCAGGTCGACCCCGGTGCCGAGCCGCACCGGGAAACCCCACGACTCCAGGGCCTCGCGTACCGACTCCTCGAACGGCCGCTCGGCGGCCGGCCGCACCGGGTGGGTCACCGGGGCGCCCCGCTCGGCGTAGTCCAGGTAGCCGGCCAGCATGCGGACGCCCTCGTTGTCGCTGTCCGGGATGTCGCGGGCCCGGATCGAGGTGACGATCTCGATCCGGGAGCGGGCCCGGGTGATCGCCACGTTCAGGCGGCGCCAGCCGTTCGGCCGGTTGAGCGGCCCGAAGTTGGCGCTGATCTTTCCGGCGTCGTCGAAGCCGTAGCCGATCGAGAAGATCATGACGTCACGCTCGTCGCCCTGCACCGACTCCAGGCTCTTGACGAAGAACCCGCGGAGCCGGTCGTCGCCGTGCAGGTCGCCGAGGCCCGCGAGGTCGACCGCCCGCTCGATCGCCTCGGCCTGGGCGATCGAGAACGTCACCACGCCCAGCGACTGGTCGGGCCGGGTCGCGAAGTGGTGGGCGACCCGCTCGGCGACCCGTTGCGCCTCGACCGGGTTGTCGCGGCCGTTGCTGCGCCGGTAGACGCCCTTGACCGCGAAGACCTCGATGCCCTCGGTGCCGGTCGCGCTCGGGAACGTGGTCAGGCGGCCGTGGTAGAACTCGCGGTTCGAGTAGCCGATCAGCGACTCGTGCCGGCTGCGGTAGTGCCAGGTCAGCGGCAGCCCCCGGAACGACCCGCACGCCTTGGCCAGCTGGAGGATGGACGGGAAGTCGGTCACGTCGGTCTCGGCCGGCTCGTCCTCGACGGCCAGGGCGTGGTCGAAGAACGAGGTCGGCGGCAGCTGCCGGTCGTCGCCGGCCACGATCAGCGCGCCGGACCGGTAGATCGCGGCGATCGCGTCGGCCGGGGTCACCTGCGAGGCCTCGTCGATGATGGCGACGTCGAAGCGGAGATCGGACGGCAGGTACTGGCTGACCGAGAGCGGCGAGACCAGGAAGCACGGTTTGAGGGCGAGGACCGTGGCCCGGGTTCGCGCGATCAGTTCGCGTACGCCCAGGTGGCCGGCCGTCTTCATGGCCTCGCGCCGGAGCAGCGAGGTCTCGCCCGGATCGGCCGTGAGGCCGGCGTCGAGCCGTTGAATGATCTCGGCCGGAGCCGTCGCCACCCGGCGGCTGTCGAGGCGGCGGAACTCGGCCACCAACTGGTCGCGGTCGGCCGCGTGCAGCGGGCGCAGGCGGGCATCGGAGCGGATCACCGCGTCGGCCCAGGCCTTCCGCAGCGCTCCCGGGATGGCGGCCGGATCGAGGTCCGGCTCCACCTCCAGGCCCAGTTCCTCGAGTTCGGCGCGGGCCGCGAGGTGGGCGAACCAGTCCTCCGGGCCGGTCGGATCGGCTCGCAGGTCGCGCAGCGCCCGGCCCGCCCGGTCGTAGTCGTCCCAGTCCGCGTTCCGCTCCGGGCCGAACGCCTCCCGCAGCCGCTCCCGGGCCTGCGCCCACGCCGTGGCGGCCCGGGGCAGCGCCTCGTCGGGCCGCGCGGCGGCGAGGGCGGCCGCCTGCTCGGCGGTCAGCGGCCCGCCGTTGAGTGTGCGCGCCGCGTCCGCCCAGGCCAGGGCGTCGTCGAGCGACTCGGCCTTCCCGACTAGAGGGGTCAGCCGGGCGATGTCGTCGGCCAGCGTGTCGCGGGCCTCGGCCACCCGCCGCCGCAGATGGGCCAGTCGGTCCACCTCGGCCAGGTCCAGATCGCGGTCGACGGCGGCGCCGAAGGCCCGGATGACCCGGGCGGCCTCGCGGAGCGGCTCGACCTGGGCCCGGAGGCGCGAGATCGACTCCTCGATGCCGTCGGCCGGTGGTCTCGTGGCTTGGAGCTCCTCGCGCGCCTTGGCGGCCAGTCGCTGCAGCTCGGGGTCGGGGTCGGCGGCGCAGACGTACCGGGCGACCGCGGCACGGATCGAGGGCGGCGAGAGGCGCAGGGCCTCGGCGGCGGTCCGGGCGGCCTCGTCGAGGGCGCGGAAGTCGGTCGCCACGCCGTGCCAGAAGTGGCCCAGCACCATGGCGTAGGCCTGTTCGGCGGCGGCCAGGTCGCGGCGGGCCCGTTGCCAGGCCACCGCGACGCCCAGGCGGGCAACGGCCTCCTTGGGGTCGGCGGCCGGGAGGACGAAGGCGGTGACGGCCTTCCGGTCGCGGCGGTAGGCGCTACTCCATTTGCTCAGGCCTTTGTGGTGCTGGGCGAAACGGGCCGCGAGTTGCTCCAGCGGCTGGTTCAGGATGGCTTCGGCGAAGTAGGGACGGGCCCGCATCTCGACCGCTACCAAGGCTTCGAGGCAGCGTCTGAGGGCGACGGTTCCGCTCTGGACGCCGGCGAGCACGCCGTCGGCGAACCAGAAATGTTCCGGGCGGTTCTTCGTTCCGCCGAGCGCGGCCAGCCGGGCGATGCGGTCGAGGTCGGCGAAGGTTTCCACCGGCGGGATGCCGATGGCCGCGGTGATGCGGTCGAAGTCGGCCTTGTGGCGCTCCCAGCGGTCGGCGTCCTCGGCGCAGCGGCGGGCCAGATTGTCGGCGGCGTCGGCGGTGAGAGTCTCGTCGACGGCCGGCAGGTCACCGGTTTCCGGCAGGTCGGTCCAGGCGACTCCCGTCCGGGTGCGGACGGAGTCGCGGGCTCTCTCGAAGGCGGCTCGGGCGCGGGTCAGCTCCTGGGCCGCTTCCTGGGCCGGTTGCAGGCTCGGGGCGGTGAGCCAGTCGTCGCGGACGCCGGGCGGGCGGCGGGCGGCGTGCGCGGTCAACGCGGCCAGGGTGGTGGCTTTATCCGTCCCGTCTGCCCCGAAGGCGGTGGCCAGGGCGGCGTTCCGGCGGATCGCGACGGACAGGAGACTCAGGGCGTGTTGAGCGCCGGCCAGCGATTCGTGGATCTTCCCGCTCTTCACTCCGCGCCACGCGAAGTCGGGTTTCGTCACCCGCCAGGTCTCTTTCAGGCGCTCGGCGGCGCCGGCCGCTCTCTCCAACTGGGCGGCGGTCAGGCGGCCCGGATCGGCGACCGGAATCGGGATATCCGTGGTTTGGCCGAGCACGTCGTGCAGCCGTTCACCCAGGGGCTGGCGGATTTCGTTGACTGCCGCGGCGTACGCGGAAAGCTGTTGGCGCCGCTGGCGCAGGCGATCGTCGGATTTCCCGATTTCCGGCGGGCTCGCAATGCGGTCGCAGGCGGCCGCGAGGGCCGTCGCGACCTCCTTGCGGCCGGCCTGATGGCTGTGGAGTTCGAGCAGGTAGGGGTCGAGGCCGGCGTCGGCCAGCCGGTTGCGGACGACGTCGAGGGCGGCCGCCTTCTCCGAGACGAAGAGGACCTTCTTCCCGGCGTGCAGCAGGCAGGCGATCATGTTGGCGATGGTCTGCGATTTGCCGGTGCCGGGCGGGCCGTCCATCACGAAACTGTGGCCGTTCGTCGCGGCCGCGATACAGGCGCGCTGGGTGGCGTCGGCGTCCAATACCAATGGTGTGGTCTCGGGGGGCGCCAGGTCGTCGATGTCGGCCGGGGCGATCGGCGTGAAATCGAATGTCCGGTCCGGCCCGGTTCGGGCGAGGGCTCTGATAACCGGGTGCCGGAGGATTTCGTGCTCGTGGTCGAGGAGGTCGCGATAGGCCGCCTCCTTATGGAAGGTGAAGCACGACAGCACGGACACCGGTTCGACCCGGTCTCTGGTTGACAAATCGGGCACAGGCTCATGGAGTTCCCGCAGCCGCAGCGCGAGCGCCGGATTGACCACCGCCTCGTCGATCGGCGTGACCAGCCCGTTTTCCACCGCCACCGGAATCAGCACCAGCGGGCTGACGTGCTCCGCTTTCTCCTCGTCGTGCCAATGCAGCAATCCCGCCGCGAGATGCAGAATCCGCACGCCCCGATCGAGATATTCCTGCCTCGCCTTCTTGACCAGTTGCCGCAACGCCGGGCTGTCCTCGACCGGCCAGCTCTCGCCGTTTTTGAGCCGCTCGACCAGCTCGGCGGCCGGCGGGTCGGCGATTTCCACCGCACTCGCCCGCGCCGGCTGCAAATGCAGGAGACGGCTGGTGCAGGTGAGGTCGACGAGGCAATCCCGCCAGGCCTGCAACGCCGCTCGCACCTGCGCGTCGTCGCCCATAACCCCGATTGCAGCACGCCGGCTGCCATATTGGCCGGTTAATCCCGTACGGCGTTCGCCGCCGGCGCCCGCACCCGGTTCTGCGCCGCCGCCGGAATCATCAGCAGCACCGCCAGCCCGGAGACCGCGATGCCGAGCCCGGGCGAAGTCACCTCGGCCAGCGCGCCGAGCGCCGCCGGGGCCAGCCCCTGGGCCGTCATCAGCCCGGCCGACAGCAACGCGAACGCCTGCCCGGCCCGCCCCTCCGGCACCGCATCCAGGAACGGCCGCTGCAGCCCGACCGAATAGGCCGTCCCCACGCCCGCCACGACCAGCAACGCCACGGCGACCGCGAGCGGCAGGCGCAGCTGCAGGGCGATCAGCGGCAATCCCAGCACCACCAGCAACCACGGCACCCAGCGCAGCCGCCGGCCCGGCGCTCTCCGCCCCAGCGCGTAGTTGCCGGCGACCATCCCGACCGGCACCGCGGCCATCAGCGCACTGACCGTTCCGGTCGCGTACCCCCGGCTCCCCGCATAGGCCACGAGCAGCGACTCCGCCCCGGCGCACATGGCCGGCGGCAGCCATTGCAGCAGGAACAGCCGCCGGACCGTCCGGTCGCCGAACAACTCGATGCTGCCCGTCAGCCCCGATCCGCGGCCTCGCCCGGCCGGCAGCCGTGGCACCTTGAAGACGGTCACCAGCACGGCCGCGAAGCTGCATCCGGCCGCGGCCAGGAGACTTCTTTGTGCTCCCAGCAGACCGAGCAGGACGCCGCCGGCGGCCAACCCGGCCAGCTGGGCGGCCGAGGCGGCGATCGTGAACAGCGAACGCCCGAGCACGTACGCATCCCCGTCGAGCAGCGAAGCGAGCGCCTTGCCGCCGGCCCCGTAGGCGACCGGCAGGAAACACGCGACCAGCCCGACCAGCAGGAGCGCCGGCAGCACCGGGATCCGCGCCGCCCCGAGCAGCACAGACAGGGCTGTCTCGAGCAGATAGCCGGCCACGATCAGCTCGCGTGGTCCCCTCCGGTCGGCGAGGGATCCCAGCAGAACCCCGCCGAACACCTGCGGCAGGAACCCGGCCCCGAACGCCAGCGCGCTCAGCAGCGGCGAGCCCGTACTCGAGTAGACCAGTACGGACAGCGCGAAAATCTGCAGCGAATTGGCCACGATCGCCGCCGTCCGGGCGACGAACAGCCCGGCGAAAGCGGGCGTCGCGAGCACCTGGCGGTAGGTCATGCGCCAGACCGTGCCCGAGCCGCCGGGAGGAGAGCCAGAGTTTCGGTTCAGGCCGTAACCTCGAACCATGTTGCGCCTGGACGCCGGGGCCGAGGACCTGCTGCACAGCCGGTTCGCGCTGTCCCCGGCCTTCGAGCTCACCTCCCTGCTCCGCCGCCTGTCGAGCGGTGTCCCGACCGGTTGGTCGTCCGCCCTCACCGACCGGCTCCGGCCCCGCTTCGAGCGGCTGCGCCGGGAAACCGCCCTCGACGCGATCCTGGCCCTCAAGCTGCCCGGGTCGGGCGCGACCTTCATCGCCCCGCCGCCCGACCACGCCGGCCAGACCTTCGCCGACGACCTGGCCCGGATCCGCGCCACCCCGCCCGCCGAGGCCCGCCAGGAGATCGACTACTACCTCCAGCGGCGCCGGGACGACCCGGCCAGAAAGGTCCTCACCGACCCGCACGCCCTGACCCACCTGGCCGACGCCATGGAAGCCGCCTGGACCGAACTGCTCGCCGACGACTGGCCCCGGGTCCGCACCGTCTGCGAACGCGACGTCGTCCACCGCACCACCCAACTCAGCCGGGCCGGCTGGTCGGCCGCCCTGGCCGGCCTGGCCCCCGTGGTCCGCTGGCGCGACGGGGGCATCGAACTTCCCTCCGTCTCGACCCGCCGGATCAGCCTCGACGGCGCGGGCGTCCTCTTCATCCCGTCGGTGTTCATCTGGCCCGACGCGGCCGCTCACCTGGACCCCGGCCGCCCCAAGACCGTCATCTACCCGGCCCGCGGCGCTGCCACCTGCTACGAGCCCGCCGAGTCGCCGGTGCCCGATGCGCTGGCCGCCCTGCTCGGCCGCTCCCGGGCCCGGCTGCTGCTGGCCCTGGCCGACCCCGCCACCACCACCCAACTCGGCTACGGCCTCGACCTCCCGCTCGGCACCGTCGGCGACCACCTCACCGTTCTCCGCCGTGCCGGCCTGGTCCGCCGGGGCCGGGTGGGCCGCTCCGTCCGCTACGAACGCACCGCCCTGGGCGACCGCCTCACCGCCCCGGCCGACTGATCTCGATTCGCCGGAGCGCCGGCACCAGAATCGGCACGAGCATCGCGACCGCGGCCACCCCGCCGCCGGTGACCGCGATCGCGGCGGTCCCGAACGCCGCGGCCAGAAACGGGGTCGCCAGCTGCCCGAGCGGGATCGGCGCGGTCGACCAGAACTCGTCGTGGGCACCGACCCGCGACAGCAGCCGCTCCGGGATGTGTGTGCTGTTCACCGTCATCCACACGACGGTGAACAGTTCGGTCGCCGCCCCGGCCACGAAGGCCGTCGCGGCCAGCCAGAAGGTGTTCGCCCCGGCGCCGAGCAGCACCAGCGGAACGGCGGCCAGCGACATCGCGGCCAGCGCCACCACCATCGGCCGCCGCAGCGTCAACCTCACCATCACCACGCTCGCCAGCAGCCCGCCGACCCCGCGGACGCTGAGCACCAGCGCCCAGCTCTCGACGCCGATCGTGGCCTTCGCGATGACCGGGCCCAGAATCTGCCAGACCCCCCGGTTGACCGTGTTGAAAACGGCGAACGCCAGCGTCACCACCCAGATCCACGGATGGGAGCTGAAATAGCTCCACCCCTGGCGCAGCTCACTGAATTTCGACGAGCCGCCGACCACCCGCGGGGGCAGCGACATTCGCGCGAAGAACGCCGCCGCCACCAGAAACGAAACGGCGTCGACGGCGATCGCCCAGCCGCCCCCGACCGACGCGGTCAGCAACCCGGCCACCAGCGGGCCGACAATCCGGGTGAGGTTGCCGGCCGACACCAGCAGCGAACTCGCCCGCTGCAACCCGGGCCCGGCCGCCACATTGGGGACGATGCCGCGCAGCACCGGAATCGTGAGCCCCTGAAAACGCCGTTGAACACCGAGAGCGGCACCAGAAGCACCGGATTCCCCCGGGTCAGCAGGAGAAAAGCGACCCCGGACTGCGTGACCCCGGCCCCCAGACTGGCCAGGCACAGCACCAGGTCGCGCCGGTAACGGTCGGCGACGCCCCCGCCGAGCAGCAGCGTCGCGACCATCGGCACCAGCGCCGACGTGGTGACCACGGCCAGCCAGCGGCCGCTGTCGGTCAACTGGAGAACCCCGAAAGCCAGCGCGACCGGCGCCATCGCACTGCCGGTCAGCGAAATCGTCTGCCCACCGAGAAACCACCGGAAGGCGGGGGAGCTGCCCGGCACAAGGGGCCACCCTGCCAGCCCGTCAGGCCACGTTCAACCGATTTCGGCCGGCGACCACCTCACCGAATTCGAACCCCAGCCCCGCGTGCGCTCGGCTCACCGATTGTCGCCGCTTCCGCCGAGCACGCCCCGGCCCTGGCGGCTGGCCAACTTGGCCAGGTTGGTCGTGGCGATATCGTCCAGCGACAGGTCAAGATAATCGGCGAGCACCGCCGCATACCAGAGCACATCACCGAGCTCCTTGGCGATATCGGCCCGGTCGATCCGTGACTCGTCGCTGTCGGCGTCCCGCACCCACTTCTTGAACTTCTCGGCAACCTCTCCCGATTCGCCGACCAGCCCGAGCACCAGATGCAGCAGCTCGTTCTTCTTGTCCCGCGGGGCGGCCGTGCGCAGGGCGCCCCGCTGATAAGCGTCCAGTTCCACGGCTGACCAGTATGGCCGAGACCCGCTCACCGGCTGCGCGACGGGGCCCAGCGGCAGCGCTGCCAGGGCGCCGCTCGGGCGCCTTGATACGCCTTGTCATCGAACGTCATCACGGTCGCGCTGCTCAGCGCGCCGATGATGCCGTGGGTGGGGGCCGGCCCGGCGGGGTCTGCGATGACCCGCACGTCACGCCGTGATGGCGATGTTTGCCCGGGTGATGGGACTTCTGATCGGCGATTCGGTCGGGGCGAGTTGCCGCCCCGGATCGTGTGTGCGGTCAGCGGATCCTGGTCATCGCGCGGTAGCGGCCAGCAGGGCCTTGGCCTCGCGGACGCATCGCCAGGAGGTCGTGATACCGATGGCGAATCGAGGTCTCGTAACTCGATGCGAACGTCGCTCAGCGGCGGTCTTTGGGGCGTCAGCCGGCCAGGTCGATGTTGTGGAGGGCGGCGATTCCGGCGGCGGTAACGGCGAGGGTTCGGCCGCAGGATTTTGTAGGTCGTCGAGCGGGCCAGGGCGTGTTCGACGCGGGCGCGGGTTTTTTGCGGTGCCCGCTGTTCTAGTCCCAACGCCGTTCAGTTAGGGCGTTGGTGGGGATGTCAAGGGTCTGGGTTGATGATGTCGATGCTGGTGGTGGCTTTGTAGCTGCGTCGGTCGATGTTGGGCCGCGAGCTTGGTATTTGCTGTTGGATCGTTTGATCATGCGGGTTTTCACCCGGGTCCGGCGGTCGGGTAGCAGGTCGGCGAGGACGTTGGCACCGATGGCGCCGACGAGGTCGATGACGGTGCCGGTGATGACACCGGCGGCGTGCACGAGTTGGTCGCGGGCGGTGTTGAGGGCGGTGGTGAAGCTGGCCCGGTCGGGATCGAGGCCGGGTCGGCTGTCGGCGGCGTCGACCATGGCGATGCGCAGGAGCTGGTAGGTGACCAGGAGCGCGTGGATCTCTTGGTCGATGCCGTCGGGGGTGCGGGAACGGAGTACGCGGCCGCCGAGGATGCTGGATTTTGAGTTCGAGGTAGGCGGTCTCGATCTCCCAGCGTTCGTGGTAGAGCCGGACCAGTTCGGCGGCGGGATAGCGTCCGGGGTCGAGCAGCGTGGTGAGTAGCCGGTAGTCGCCGGTGCGGGTGCCGGCGGTGGTGGTGATCGCGATCCGGGCTTCGACGACTCGGATGTTCAGATCGCCGATATGAGACAGCCAGGACCCCGTCGTTCAGGCGGCGGGTGATCGCCAGTTTGCGGTTGGCCTTGGCACGGATCAGCAGGTGCGCGCCCGTCTCGGCGATCGTGGTGAGCGGGTCGGCGGCGGCGTAGTTGCGGTCGCCCAGCAGCAGCATTCCGGGTTGCAGATTCCTGACCAGGGCGCGGGCCTGGTCGATTTCGCCGACGCTGACCGGGTCGAACACGGCGTCGACCAGTGATCGGGTGCCGCACGTCAGCAAAGCACTCAGCCGTAGCTGGGGATAACCGGAACTGCCGTTGGTGCAGCGATGCTTGGTGAATCGGCGGGTGTTCGCGGGTGAGTCCGCCACGACCAGCATGGTCCCGTCGACAACGGTCAGCAGCAGGCCTCTCCAACGCACCTGCGCGGCGGAGGTGACAGCGGGTCCACGCAGCAGATCGAACAACGCCCGCATCGGGGCCGGGCCGAGCCGTTGCCGGGCCTGACGCAGCGCGGAACCGGTGGGTGAGGTGATCGGCAGCTCGTGCAGGGCCGCCGTCAGCCGCGACCACACCTGCCGGTAGCCGAGATCGCCGAACAGGCATGCCGCCAGGAGCAGATACATCACGACCCGAGCCGGCAGCAGCCGAACCCGTGACTGCAGACGGCCGGTCGCGGCCAGGACATCATCGACCATCTCGAACGGCACCAGACGCGTCAGCTCACCGAGATGTCCGGGTGCGAACACCCCCGCGGCTACCGTCACCGTCCGAGTTATGGCAATCTGATCGGCCAGCGGAGCTCCCGGTTCAAAGGGCGTCTTAGAGTGACCACCCTCTATACCGGAGCTCCGCTGCTTCGTCTCCGCGACACGCTTGACACCCCGTCACACCGCCTAACTGAACGGCGTTGGTTCTAGTCCTGTTTCCAGGCCGGGAGTTTCGCCGCCGTCGCGGGGCTTGCGGTACGGGATGATCACTTCGGGGTTGCCGTCGGCCATCACCTCGCGCCCGGCCAGTTTTCGATCGATACCGCTGGTGCGGTAGATGATCGTGTCGTTGCGGTTGCCGGGCAGCGGGTCGCCGAGGGCGGGTGTTGGCGTCGATGGTGACTTGCGGGTTGGCCGAGTAGCGGTAGTTCTCGCCCCGCGGGGCGAGCCGGTGGTCGCGGGTGGAGACCGAGGCGCCGTCGACGATCGCGACCTGGCCTTTCGGCCGGCGCCGTGCCGGGCCAGCGCGAGCAGCAGGGCCAAGGTGTCGATCACGCGGTGAGCCGCGGAGTGCGATACGCCCGAACCGGGGCCGATCTGGCGCATGGTCAGGTTCGTGCCGGTACACGGCCACCGGTAACAGCCGATCGGGCAGGGTGAGCGCGCAGGGGCGTCCTGGCCGTTCATCGGCGATCGTGTCACCGCCGCGGCGTGCGACCAGCCGTACGAGGCGGCGGAACCGGCTCGGGCGTAGCCCGGTGAACGGGTGATCAACTCCGTACGAGAGGCCGGGAACACCTGCACCGGGGACTTGATCAACCACTGTCCGAATCAGACGATCATCGGGTTGCGAGATATCCTTCAGGCGGCTCGGGCCGAGGCGCCGCCATCGGGATCGGTGCTGGTCATGGTGGGTGTTTCGGGCTGTGGGCCAGCGACGGAGCGGCCGGGCGACGCTCGGGCCGAATTCCCTCCTCCGACGCCGGGATCCGCGACGTTGTCGCTCGACGAATCGAGCATCGGGGTGTTTCGGGTGCTGAGTGCCGTTGCGGTCGGGGGTGGAGCGCTATGTCACCGGGTGGCCGTAGCGGCGGGACAGCGGCGTGAGGTCCGGCTCGCCGTATTCGGTTACCAGGGCCGAAAACCGGGCGGTGTGGGCGGCGCCGAAGCGGCGCAGGCTTTTTGCGTACGTCGGGGCGGTCACGAAGACGGGCGGAGTGCTTTTGGTGTGGAACTTGTCGGCGTACATCAGTAAGCGCTCCTCGCCGGAATCGGCGAGATAGTCGGTGGCCGGGAGTGGCAGTTTTTGGGCGAGCACGTCGTCGCGGGTGATGCCGACGCCCGTGTGGTGGGCGCAGAAGCGGGCCAGCACCGGCGAAAAGCCGCGCGCCAGCAACAGTTTTTCGCCGAGGATGCCGTGGCGGATGTATTCGGAGCCGGCGAGCAGGTGGACGCCGATGTCGTGCAGGAGGCAGCCGGCGCGCACGAGTTCGGCGTCGACGTTCAGATTGTTCGCCTCGATCAGTTGCGCGGCGAGCGTCCACACGATCTCGCAATGCGTATAGACGAGATCGAATGCCTCCGCGCTCGGCGCGAGTTCCTTGTGCAGCGCCCGGATCTCGTCGGGAGTGGGTGTCACCGGGGCGCCCCGTCCCACCTCCAGTCTTCCCGCGGGACCGGGCCGCGGCCGGTGACATCGAGCAGCGTTTCCCACGGGTCGCCTCCGGCCGGCGCGTCCGGGAAGAGTCGTCGCAGGGCGCTCGCGCACAAATCGGCCGGCGGAGTCCAGGAAAAGCCGAGGCCGCCCGCGACGTCATGCATGTGCGTCAATACCTCGACCACGCTCATCGCCGCGAATCCGCTCGGGTCGGACGGCCCGTAATTGTGGAACGAGATGCGGTCGGCCGGGGTGGTCGCGACCATGGACGCCAACAACGCCCCGCACGCCTCGAAAACGGAGATCAGCCCGGACGGCCCCTCGGCCTTGTCGCCGTAGATGGCCAGCGGCGGCCCGCCCTCGCGGTGATATTTCCAGCCGAACGGCAGATAGGTGGTCCGGGCCGACGGCGCGGCGCTCAGCTGAGCGGCGTACGAGAAAAGGTCGTCACACATGTGCTCGACTGTCTCCCAGCACGTCCACTCCAGCGTGCCGGCCGGCACCTGCCAGTCGAGGCCGGCCGCACCGGTCAGCACGTCCCGGGCCAGCGTCACGGTCCTCGTCACGTCGTCGGCGTTCACCGGGCGACCATATCCGCTCCGCTGTCCTACCGTGGGGGCATGACGGCGGACCTGTTCGACGCGACGGCCATGTACGAAGAGGACTACCTGCACTTCTTCGCCTCGCTGCAGGGCGGGCCGCCGACGCACGGGCCGGTCGTCGGCACGGCCTACCCGGGCGCGTCCGCCGCTGCCGACCTGGTCTGGCGGCTGCTCGATCTGCGGCCGGGCGCGGAGGTTCTCGACCTGTGCTGCGGTCACGGCGCGCTGGCGAACGAGCTGGCCGCCCGCGGCTGCCGGGTCACCGGCCTCGACTCGTCCGAGGTCTTCCTGGCTCGCGCCCGCGCCGACGCCGGCACCGAGGTCGAGTACGTCCCGGGTGACATGCGCCGGCTCCCCTCGGACTGGACCGGCCGCTTCGACCGGATCGTCAACTGGACCACGGCGTTCGGCTACTTCGACGACGACGTCAACCGGGGCGTCCTGGCCGAGATCGCACGGGTTCTCCGCCCCGGCGGCCGGGTCGCCATCGACCTCGACAATCTCCCGAAGTTCCTGGCGTCGTATACCCCGTCCCGCATCACCGCGGCGCTGCCCAACGGCGACATGCTCGTCGACCGCAACCATTTCGACCCGCTGACCGCCCGCTTCGAGGTCGAACGCACCGTCCTGCGCGACGGCCGGGCCCGGAAGCTGACGTTCGTGAAGCGGCTGTTCGGCTTTCCCGAACTCCGCGACTGGCTGACCGCGGCCGGCTTCACCGACGTCTCGGCGCACGGCGAGGACGGCGAACCGCTGACGATCGCGCACAACCGCATGGTCGTCACGGCTTCGCGATAGATAGGGACACGCCGTGATTCGATAACGGGGCGCCCTGAGAGGCGCCTTATGACGGTTTGGGCGTCTCGCCAGGTTGGGTGGTTTCGTCGGTGGCTCGGCGGGTCAGGTTGTCGATCATTGCGATGCGGATCATGGTGGCGGAGGTTTCCGGAGGGTTTCGTAGTCGCGGGCCAGTCGGCGATGTTGTCGCTGACACTGGCGGCGGTGACGATGACGGCGAGCAGTGGGCCGAGGGTGTCGGTGATGATGCCGCGTTTGCGGCCGACGATTCTCTTGCCGGCACGGCCACCGACGTCGGCCTCGGTACGGGCTCGGCGCCAGGCGGTCAGGCGGCTCTCGATCAGGGCCCAGCGGGCGTCGGACAGGTCGCTGGGATAGGCGGCGCGAGGGGTCATGTAGTGCAGGTAGCGTCGCTCATAGGAGACACCTCATACGTGAAGTGCGTCGAATCCCTCACGAACCTGAATCAGGCACTGTCGAGGGACTAAATCCGGTCGTAGTGGCACGGTCGAATGGCTACGGCCTGACGGAGAAGGACGGGGTGGGTCTTTGACCAGCCGCATCGGCGACATGATTGTCGACTGCCGTGATCCGGAAACAATGGCCGCGTTCTGGTGCGGGGTGCTCGGCTATCGGACTTTCGCGCGCGACGGGACCGGGGTGGCGATCCGCGGGGCGACGGTCAGTCCGGACATTCTGTTCATTCGGGTGCCCGAGTCGAAGGCCGGTAAGAACCGGCTGCATTTCGACGTCTGCCCGACGGACCAGAGCCAGGACGAGGAGCTGAAACGGCTGCTCGACCTGGGTGCCACGAGGTCGAGCATCGTCGGCAGCGGTTCCTGGGTGGTGCTGGAAGATCCGGAGGGCAACGAGTTCTGCCTGATGGCGAAGCGGATCCCGGCCGAACCGGCTCCATTTCATGACGCCTGGTGAGTGACCATAACCGCGGAAACCGCGTCCGCTGTCGCGCCGGCCGGCCGCCGGGCCCGGTGCGTGCCCTCGGTTTGTACCGTCGCGGGGGTGATCAAGGTTGCGGTGGTTGGGGTCGGGAACAACACGTCGGCGCTGGTGCAGGGGATTGCGTTCTATCGGGAGAGTGGCAGCCTCGTCGGCATCCGGCGGCCCGAGGTGGGCGGGATCGGCGTCGGTGATGTCGAGGTGGTGGCGGCGTTCGGGATTTCCCGCGACAAGGTGGGCCGGGATCTGCACGAGGCGATTTTCGTGCCGCCCAACAACTTTCCGCGGATCGGGACCTCGTTGCCCGTTTCGGAGGTGACCGTCGAGCGCGGCCTGGTCGACGCGGCCGACGTCGAGCGGGTGGTGGCGGCGTTGAACGGGGCCGAGGTCCTGCTCTATTCGGCTCCGAGCGGGCGGCCCGCTACCGCCTGCGCCTATGCCGAGGTCGCGTTGCGTGCGGGGGCGGCCTTCGTGAACACCACCTCGGATCCGGTGGCGCGGGACGCGGCGTTGCGGGCACGGTTTGAGGAGGCGGGGCTGCCGCTGATCGGGGACGACCTGGCCAGTCAGTTCGGCAGTTCGGTGGTTCACCGGGCGCTGCTGCGGCTGGTCGAGGAGCGCGGGCTCACGCTGGTCAGTTCCTATCAGGTGAATCTGGGCGGGACCGAGGACTTCCGCAATCTGGTCGAGAACCCGAACACCAAACAGCAGTCCAAGCTGAACGCCGTCGGCTCCGACAAGGTGCACATGGCGCCGCTCGGGTTCATGCCGCAATTGAAGTCGGAGAAGGTCGCCCATCTCAACATCGAGGCGCAGGGCTGGGGCGGGACCGAGGTCAGCCTCGACGTGCACCTCAAGGTGCACGACCCGAGCGGGGCCGCCGGCGTCAACATCGACCTGGTCCGGTTCGCCGCCGACGCGCTGCGGAACGGTCGCGGCGGTTATCTCGAGGAGGCGGCCGCGCTGTTGAAGTCGCCGCCGGGAACGCTGACCTGAGCTCATGAGCCGGCGGGCCGGCTGCGGCCCGGTGTTGCGGCCAGCGGCCGGACCGTCGAGTCTGCACGGCGGCGAATGCTTTGGGGGACGGCGGTCGGCGTACGCAAAAAGAGGGAGAGAAAATGGGCGATGTTGACCCTCGGGGTTGATTTGGCGGCGGCCGACGAGCGGACGGCGCTGGCGGTCGTCGAGTGGCGTGCCGGTGCGGCGGAGGTGCGGCGGCTTCAGCTCGGGGTGAGCGATGACGAAATCGTCGCGGCGGTGGCGGAGGCCGACCACGCCGGAATTGACGCGCCGTTCGGGTGGCCGGTGTCATTTACGTCGCTGGTCGGTGATCACGCGCGGGGGACAATCGCATTGCCGGACGCGGGCGAGTCCACGGCACAATGGCGTCGGCGAATGGTTTATCGCACCACCGATGAGGTTGTGCGGGCCGAGACCGGGCTGATTCCGCTCAGCGTTTCGGCCGATCGCATCGCGCATGCCGCATTCCGGGCCGCACTTTTACTGACCCGGCTCGCCGACGCGGGGATAAAGGTCGACCGAACCGGAGAAGGCCGCGTGGCCGAAATATATCCGGCCGCTTGTCTGCGCCGGTGGCGATTGACACATCGGGGCTACAAAAGGGGCGAAGGCCACGGTTTTCTGGTCGACGATCTGCTGGCCGCGGCGCCGTGGCTCCGAACCGGCGCGCTGATCCGGGAAAGCCACGACGCCTTCGACGCGGTGATCGCGGCGCTCGGGGCCCGGGCCGTCGCACTCGGGCATTTCCGGCGTCCCACCCCCGGCGAGCGGCCGGTCGCCGCGGTCGAGGGCTGGATCGCGCTGCCGACATGCGACCTCGGCGATCTGCCTTGACAGCGTTGTCAGACCGCCGATGTACTGGGCCGATGGAGAAGATCCGCACCCGTGGCAGTTCGTTCGTCGACGGCGAGGGGCGGCCGCTGCGGCTGCGCGGGCCCGGGCTCGGCGGCTGGCTGAACATGGAGAACTTCATCACCGGCTACTCGGGCAACGAGGCGCTGATGCGGGCCGGCGTCCGTGAAGTGCTCGGCGACGACCGGTACGAGCTGTTCTTCGACCGGTTCCTGACCTCGTTCTTCGGTGAGGCCGACGCGGCCCTGCTGGCCTCGCGGGGCATGAACTGCGTGCGGGTGCCGATCAACTACCGGCATTTCGAGGACGACGACCGGCCGTTGGAAATCAAGGAATCCGGTTTCCGGCACCTCGACCGGGTTATCGAGTCGTGCGGCCGGCACGGAATTTATACGGTCATCGATTTGCACGCGCTGCCCGGCGCGCAGAACCACCACTGGCACTCCGACAACCCGACCCACGTGCCGGCGTTCTGGACGCACCGACATTTTCAGGATCGGGCCGTGCACCTGTGGGAGGTGCTCGCCGACCGTTACAAAGACAACGGCTGGGTGGCCGGGTATAACCCGGTGAACGAGCCGGCCGACGAATCCCGCCGCGCGGTCGGCCCGTTCTATGAGCGCGTCGTCGGCGCGATCCGGGCGGTCGACCCCCGCACGACACTGTTCCTCGACGGCAACACCTATTCGACCGAGTTCGACATCTTCCCGGCCGAGCCGTGGGACAACACGGTCTATGTCTGTCACGACTATGCGCGGGCCGGCCTGGCCCGCACCGGCGACTATCCCGGCATGACGGGCACCGACTTCAGCGACAAGAGCACGCTGGAAAAGAAGTTCCTGGAACGCACCGAATATTCGCGCCGAACCGGCACGCCGATCTGGGTCGGCGAATTCGGCCCCATCTACACCGGCGACGAGCGGATCGACGCCCAGCGCCGGGTGCTGCTCGACGACCAGCTGGAAATCTACCGCCGGCACGACGCGAGCTGGTCGATCTGGACCTACAAGGACCTGGGCCTGCAGGGCCTGGCCTATGTGAAACCGTCATCGCCCTATCGGCAGAGGTTCGGTGACTTCGTCGCCAAGAAGGACCGGCTGGCCGCCGACTCGTGGGGCAGCGACCGCGTCGGCCCGGCCGAGGTGACGGTGCCGTTCCAGCAGATGATGGCGCGCGAATTCCCGGACTTCGACCCCTACCCGTGGGGCCTGCACGACTGGACCCGCACGCTCATCAACAATCTGGTTATCGCCCAGCCGCTGGCCCACGAATACGCCTCGCTGTTCCGCGGCCTCGACGAGAGCGAGCTGATCGCGCTGGCCGACTCGTTCGCCCTGGAAAACTGCGCCGAACGCACGCCGCTCCTGGAGACTCTGCAGAACGACTGAAGCGGACGGCTGGAGCCGCGATCGCCGGTGCTAGATGTGATGCCCGGCCAGGTTGTTCAACCGGGTGTGGGGCCTGTGGTGGTTGGGCGTTCTGCGAGGTGTAGAGCTTGGCGATGGCCCAGCCGTCGGCCAGGGTGCGGTGGAAGCGTTCGGTCTTGCCGTTGGTTTGTGGCCGGTGAGGGCGGGTGGGGTTGGAGTGCTGGTTGTGCGGTTTTGCGGCGGTGGCACCCCAATCGTCTTCGACGATCAGGTTAAGTCAGCGCGACGTTAGCGTGGGACATGGTGGTCGCACCTCCTCGACCAACGTCCCCACACATCACAGCTAGACCGAGGTCGCGTGGTGCTGGCCGTTGGTCGGTGGCACCACGGTGAACTGGCTCGCGGTCGTCAAGCGCGCGGAAGCCGGCTCCGGCAGGTCGAACGCGAGCCCGGCGAGGCCGGCGGTCAGCTGGGCGGTGGTGCGGGGTCCGAGGATGACCGAGGTGATCGAGGGCCGGCGGGCCAGCCAGGACAGGGCGACCGTGGCCGTCGTGGTGCGCAGGTCGTCGGCGACGGCGGCGACCTCGTCGGCGATGTCGAAGTGCCGGGTGGCGAGCAGGCCGGCCACGAAGGAGCGGGCCGTGGGGCCGGGCATGTCGGCCCACTGGGCGAGCCGGGATCCGGGCTGGGGCGGGGTATCGCGACGGTACCGGCCGGCGAGCACGCCGCTGCCGAGGGGACTGTACGCGAGCACGCCGAGTCCCTGCTCCCGGCACGTGGGCAGGATTTCGGCCTCGATCGCGCGGGCCATGACCGAGTAGTTGGCCTGCAGGCTGACGAAGGGCGTCCCGTGGCCGCGCTGGGCGGCCCATTGAGCAGTGACGATGCCCGCGGCGGTGAAGTTGGAGCAGCCGAGGTAGCGCACCTTGCCCGCGCGGACGAAACCGTCGAGCGTCGCCATGGTCTCGTCGGCGGGTGTGTCGGGGTCGGGCAGGTGGCACTGGTAGAGGTCGATGTAGTCGGTGCCCAGGCGGCGCAGGCTCGCGTCGAGCGCCCGGGTCAGGTGGGCTCGGGACAGGCCCCGGTGGTTGGGGCCGCTGCCCTGGGGTCCCGCCGCCTTGGTGGCCAGGACGACGTCGGCGCGGCGGGCGGCGATGGCCCGGCCGACGACTTCCTCGCTGGTGCCGCCGCGGTAGATGTCGGCGGTGTCGATCAGGTTGTGGCCGGCGTCGAGGAACGCGGCGATGATGCGGTGGGCCTCGGTCTCGGAGGTCGGCGCCTGCGGGTCGGTGCCGAAGTTCATCGTGCCCAGCGCGGCCGCGGAGACGCGCAGGCCGGATCGTCCCAGTGTCGGCATGGTGCCCCCGTCTAGAATCGGAATTGTGATTCCGCTTGAAAATACGGAACCTGGATTCCGATTGTCAACGGGGCGGAGGGCTGGGACATGATGCGGTCGGACGCGGCCCGCAACCGGGTCAAGGTGCTGGAAGCGGCCGAGGCCGTGCTGGACGAGCAGGGACTGTCGGCCCGGATGGACGAGATCGCCCGCCGGGCTGGTGTGGGCGTCGGGACGCTCTACCGGCACTTCGCCACCAAGGAGGCCCTCTATCAGGCGATCGTCACCGCGCGCGTCGACGCGCTGTTGAATCAGGCGGCCCGGCTGCGCGCGACCGCCGATGCCGGGAGTGCCTTCTTCACGTTCTTCGCCCGGATCGTTGCCGACGCGGGGCGGAAAAAGGCGTTGACCGACGCGTTGCACGGGGCCGGCATCGATCTCAAGGCCCAGCAGACCGGCCAGCAGGCGAGCATGCGCGCGGCGATCACGGAACTGCTCCACGACGCTCAGCGCGTGGGCACGGTGCGGTCCGACATCGAGCTGCCCGAGGTGCTCGCCCTGCTGAGGGGGGCCAGCATGGCGGCCGAAACCGGCGACTACCCCGGCACGGTCCTCGACCGGAGCCTGAGCATCCTCTTCGACGGCCTCCGCAGTGAGCCGGGCGCATGAGACAGCCAACGGCATGAGCTGGGGCCGGGCGCATGAGACAGCCAACGGCATGAGCTGGGGCCGGGCGCACGAGACAGCCAACGGCGTGAGCCGGGGCCGGGCGCATGAGACGGCCTGCGCCGCCGAGGCTGAGCTGGGCGCATGGGAGACGGTGCAAAGGGACCGCGTGACGGACCGATCGGGCCTACGCGTTCCCCGGCTCCCGGCGACGGCCGGCCGGATGCGGGCTGTCGGCATGGCGACACCTCGGGCCCGGCCGCGCTTCGTCGTCGCGGGGCTGGAAGTGCGCGTTGCCCCTGGGCAGGGGCCGGGCGGGAACTAGCGCCGGCCTCGCCACCGAGGCCGCCGCGGGCGGGAAATGGGTTGGCGCACGAGGTGAACCTGATCGATGGTTTCAGCGTGTGAGGAGCATGTTTTCGCCGGATTGCCGGGGGGCTGGTGGCCATGCGAAGGAACCGAAAGCCGACCGCCGATGAGGCGGCCATCATTCTGGCCGCCGTGGCGCGGGAGACGAAGTCGTACACCGATCCGAGAGCCGAATATCCGCTGGCCGAGAAGGCGCGTGAGGCGCGCCTGGCCGGGGCCGACCGGCGCCGCTGGCGGCGCTCGCATTAGGACCGCGACGTCATCGCGGCCAGCGCCGCCCGGGTCTGCGCGTCCGGGTCGGGGCCGAGCGGCCGCAGCACGACCGTCGACGCCCCGGCCGCTTCCAGCTCCGCTATGCGGGCGGGGAGTTCGGAGGCCGGCCCGGTCAGCCCGAAGACCGAGGAGGGCGGCACGCCGAGCCACGCCGCCTGGCCGGCGATCGCCTCCCGGGTGACCGACGCGGCATGGGCCGGGTCGTCGTCCACGCGCAGGAAGGCGAAGACGATCAGCTCGTGGGCGGGGCGGGAGCCGGCCGCGACCCCGCGCTCGATGTGACCGCGGGCGTCGTCGATCGCGGACGGCCCGTGGCCCTCGGCGATGATCGTGCCGTCGGCGACCCGCCCCGACAGCTCCAGCGACTTCGGCTGGACCACTCCGGTGACGATCGGGGGGACCGCGGCCGGCGGGTGCACGAGCTTGACCCCGTCGATCGTCACCTCGCGGCCGTGCAGCGTCACCGGCGAGCCTTCGAGCAGGCCTCGGACGGCGACGATCGTCTCCTCCAGCAGCGCGAGCTTGCGTGGCGTCGAGGCGCCGACCTGGGCCATCCACTCCGGCACCCCGTGCCCGACGCCGGCGACCAGGCGGCCGGGGGCCGAGCGCTCGAGCATGGCCAGCTCCATCGCCAGCAGCGCCGGGTTGCGCAGCGCGACCGGCGCGATGCCGATGCCGACCCGCAGCCGTTCGGTGGCGGCCAGTGCGAACGCGGTCGACGCGATCGCGCCCGCCCACCCGAGGTCCTCGACCACCCAGAGGTCGTCGGCGCCGAGCGATTCGAGCAAGGCCGCATAGCCGGTGAGCTCGGACGGCGGGCGGTCGCGGTCGAACATGAAGCCGATCCGGATCATGGCCGCAGCCTACCCGGCGGCGACCGCCTCGACCGCCCGGTCGACGTCCTCCTCGTTGTTGTAGACCGCGAAACTCAGGCGGCAGCTGGCCGGCGGGTCGAGGCGCAGCGCGTGGTGGGCCAGGGTCGCGCAGTGGCAGCCGGCCCGCGCCTCGACGCCCCGCTGGTCGAGCGCCTTGGCCAGGGTGAACGGGTCGGTTCCGGTCCGGTTGAAGGCGATCAGCGGGGCCCGCTCGCGCGGACCGTAGATGGTCAGGCCGTCGATGGCGGCCAGCGCCCGGTGGGCCCGGCCGGTCAGCTGGGCGGTGTGGCGGGCCAGGCGGTCCATCGTGCGCTGGGTGACCGCGTACGGGAAAGAGCCCGTGCCGCCGAAGAGCGGCCGTTCCGAAGAGGCCGTGAGGTCGGCGAGTAGTCGCAGAGCCTGGGCGGACACGATGACGCCGAGGATGTTCGGCGTGCCGGCCGAGTATTTCCAGGGCAGGTCGTTGTAGTCGACGTGGTCGGGGAAGACGCGGCCCTCGGCGATCATGTCGCCGCCGTAGAGGAACGGCCGGCCGTGCCGCAGCAGGTGTTCCTTGGCATAGAGCACGCCGACCCCGAACGGCGCCAGCATCTTGTGGAACGAGAACGAGAGGTAGTCGACGTCCTCGCGCTGCACGTCGACCGCCCGGCCCGGCACGAGTTGGGCGCCGTCGATCAGCAGTCGCGATCGGCGCTCGCCGGTCGGCTGGAGGTAGCCGCTCGCGTCGGCGATCCTTCGCAGGATCGCCAGGTCGGGGCGGCTGCCGGTGAAGTTGGAGGCGCCGGTGCAGCAGATCAGCTTGGTGTGCCGGTCGACCAGGGACGCGAGATGCTCCAGGTCGACGTTGCCGTCGGCGTCGAGGCGGGCCGGCCGGCACTCCACGGTCTTTCCCAGGCGGGGCAGGATCTCGTGGGTCAGCGCATACCAGGGCACGAAGTTGGAGTTGTGCTCGAGCATCGTGGTGACCACGTTGTCGCCGTGGCGGAACTCGGTGAGCAGCGAGTACATGACCGCGTTGTGGGCCTCGGTGGTGTTGCGGCCGAGCACCAGGCAGCGGCGACTGGGCGCGTTGATCCAGCGGGCGATCGTGTCGTACGCGTCCTCGAACAGATCCGTCGTCCGCCGGGAAGCCGTCGACTGTCCTCGATGGACGTTCTCGTACCACGGGATCAGCTCCCGATAGAGCTCGACCAGTTCGCGCGGTGGCTGGGTGCTGGCGGCGTTGTTGGTGACCACGCGGCCGGTCCGCGGGAAGTCGAAGTGGGCGCGGATCCGCTCGACGTCCAGGCCGGTCATGGTCTGGTCTTCCAGATGCCGGCCATCAGCGGCCACAGCATCGGCCGGTCCGGGTCGCCGGCCGCGTCGTCGGTCAGCCGGGCCAGCGCCGCCTCGGCCTTGTCCCGGGTGGTGACGCCGTTGGCGATCGCCGACGGGAGCAGGCTGCGCAGGACCTGGCCGAGCATCACGCCGCCCTGCGAGAGCGGGACCAGGAGGCCGGAGACGTCGGTGCCGTCGGGGGTCCCGACGCCCGCCTCCTTGAGGAAGGTGGACAGCCGGAGGCCGGCCCGGACGTCGCAGCCGGCGGCCGTGAACGACTCGATCACCAGGGCCGCGACCTCGTCGACGCCGGGCGCGGCCGGGACGCAGCAGGCCGAGGTGAGGTCGTAGTCCTGGATCACCAGGTGGCCCCCCGGGGCGACGGCGTCCCAGAGGCGGCGCACGACCTCGACCCGCTGGGGCAGATGGAACAGCAGGAGGCGGGCGAAGACGAGGTCGTACCGGCCGGGGATCAGGTCGCGGGTGATGTCGCCGAGGAGGATGTCGCAGTTCTCGCTCCGCAGGTCACTGGCGACGACCTCGACCAGGGCGGGATCCGAGTCGAGCCCGGTCACGTGGCCGGCCGGCCCGACGCGCCGGGCGAGCAGGCGCACGGTCTCCCCGGGTCCGCATCCGACGTCGAGGCAGCGGGCGCCGGCGGGCAGGGCGATCCGGTCGAGCAGGCGGGCGGTGGCGGTCTCCCAGATGCGGGCCTGGGCCCGGAGACGGTCGTATTCGGCGGTTTCGCGGAGCAATGAGTAGCTGGTCATGGCAACGATGCTCGGCCGGACGGCCGTTTGTTGCGTCGTGGAGGCGACCACGAGGTTTCGCCTGTCGCCGACCGGACGTACCTTCGGCCCATGCCTCGCGTGTTGCTGCAGCGTGACGCGGAGATGGCCGCCCTCGGGCGCCACCTCCGCGAGGTGCGGCAGGGCGCGGGCCGGGTCATGGTCGTCTGCGGTCCGGCCGGCATCGGCAAGTCGAGTCTGCTCGCCGCGGCGGCCGACGCGTCCGGGCTGCGGGTGCTGCGGGCCAGTGGCAGCCCGCTCGAGCAGGACGCGGGCTGGGGCATCGCGCGGCAGTTGTTCGCGCCGCTGCGGGACAGCTCGTCGTGGACGGGCGCGGCCGCTCCGGCCCGCCGCGCCCTGGACGCCGACTTCTTCGAGCCGGCGCTGGCCGGCGACGCCATGCACGCGGCCGCCCACGGGCTGACCTGGCTCGCCTGCGGCCTGGCCGACCGGGCGCCGACGCTGCTCGTGGTCGACGACGTGCACTGGGCCGACGCGCCGTCGCTGCGCTGGCTGGTCCAGTTGAGCCGGCGGCTGGGCGACCGGCCGTTGGGGGTGCTCGGCGCCGTACGCTCGGGCGACCCGCCGGCCTCGCCGGGCCTGCTCGCCGAGCTGCTGGCCGCCGCGTCGTCGGCTCCGGTGCGGCCGTGCCCGCTCGGCCCGGAGGCGGTCGCCGCCCTGGTCGGCCTCCGGCTGCCGGCGGCCGGGCCGTCGTTCGCGCTGGCCTGCCACGCGGTGACCGCCGGCAACCCGTTTCTGCTCGGCGCCCTGCTGGCGCACGTGGTGGCGGAGGGAATCGAGCCGACCGACGAGATGGGGGCGCGGCTCGGGGCGTTCGGGCCCGAGCAGGTGGCCCGCGTCCTCGACCGCCAGCTGGCCCGGCTGCCGTCCGGGGCGGGCGATCTGGCGCGGGCGTTCGCGGTGCTCGGGCGCGCGGTCCCGCTGCGGCAGGCGGCGGCGCTGGCCGGCTTGGACCCGGCGACGGCCGCGCTGACCGCCGACCACCTCGGCGAGGCCGGCCTGCTCCGCCGCACGGCCGAACCACCGTGGCCGGCCGCGGCCCGGCTCGGCGGGCCGGCGCCGGCCGACCGGGGCACGTATGCGCTTGTTCACCCGCTCGTGGCGGCCGCCCTGCACGAGGGGATGGCGCCCGGCGAGCGGGCCCTGTGGCACGCCCGCGCGGCCGGGGTTCTGGCCTCGGAACGGGTCGACCCGGAGGTCGTCGCCCTGCATCTGATGCGGACCGAGCCCGCACGCGACCCGGCGACCGTGCGAGCACTCCGCCGGGCGGCCGAGCGGGCCGGCCGGCGCGGCGCGCTGGAGAGCGCCGAGGCGTTCCTCCGGCGGGCGCTCAACGAGCCGCCCGGCGAACCCGGGGACGAGGCCGAGGTGCGAGCCGAACTGGGACTGTTGCTGGCCACACAGGCCGGGCCGGAGGCGGCCGGGCTGCTGCGCGAGGCGCTCGACCTGGCGTCCGATCCGGAGCGCCGGGCGCGGCTCGCGCTGGCCGGTGGGCGGGCGCTGGGGCTGGCCGGATACTTCGACGACGCGTTCCGGCTGTGCCGGCGGGGGCTGGAACGGCCGGACGGGGTTTCGCCGGTGCTGCTCGGGCGGATCGAGGCCGAGCTGATCGGAAACGCGTGGACCCGGGCCGGCTGGCTGGGGGAGGCCCGGCTGCGGCTCGCTTCGCCCAAGGCCGATCAGCTGACAGCGGTCGGCCGGGTCAACGAGGCCTGGATCGCCCTCTACGACGGGCGGCCGGTCGAGGAGACCCGGGCGTTGCTGGACGGCGCGAACGACGACGAGGAGGACCGGGACTCGATTCTGGGCACCTCGGCCACGATCGCGATGATCGCCTGCGGTGACCTGGACGAGGCGCGGGCGCGGTGCGGGGCGCTGATCGACACGGCCCGGGAGCGGGGGTGGCTGATCGCGCTGGCGCACGGCGGGTTCCTGCGGGCGATGGCCGAGGTGCCGGCCGGGCGGATCGACGAGGCGGCCGAGGACGCCCGGATGGCGTACGAGTTCAAGAAGCACAGCAGCCCGCCGATCGCGATGATCTGGTCGCTGCTGCCGCTGGCCGACGTGCTGATCGAGCAGGACGAGCTCGACGAGGCCGCGCGGGTGCTCGATCAGGCGGTGGCGGTCCCGGGCTCCCTGACCGCGCCGATGCTGTGGGAGCGGCGGGGACGGTTGCGGCTCGCCCAGCACCGGCCGGCCGAGGCCCACGAGGCGCTGGTCCGGGCGGCCGGCGAGTGGCAGGGGCTGGGCATGCTGCATCCGGCGATGGCCACGTGGCGGGTCGACGACTGCTTCGCCCTGGCCGAGCTGGGCGAGATGCGGGCGGCTCGCCGGCTGGCCGGCGAGCACCTCGCGAGCGCCCGGCAGGTCGGCGTCCAGGGCCCGATCGGGGCCGGGCTGCGCGCCGCCGCCCGGGTCGGCGAGCCGGTCGAGAACCTCACCGCCGCGGTCCGGCTTCTCGACGGCAGCCCGTTCACGCTCGAACTGGTCCGGGCCCTGGTCGACCTCGGCGCGGCCAAACGCCGGGCCGGTCACCGGGCGGGCGCCCGCGAGCCGCTGACCCGCGCCCTCGACCTGGCCGCGCGCGGCGGCATGCGCGCGCTGGCCGACCGGGCCCGGGCCGAGTTGCTGGCGGCCGGCGCGCGTCCCCGCCGCACCGCCTGCTCGGGCTGGGACGCCCTGACCCCGGCCGAGCGCCGGGTCGCAACCCTGGCCGCCGAGGGGTGCGCCAACCGGGAGATCGCCCAGCAGCTGTTCGTGACCCGCCGGACGGTCGAGACCCACCTGACCCACGTCTTCCAGAAGCTCGGCGTCGCCACCCGGGCCGAGCTCACAACGACGCGAGCCGCCCGCTGAGGAACGCCCGCTCGGCCTCGTTGTCGGTCAGCGCCAGCGCCTCCCGGTAGGCGTCGGCCGCCTCGGCCGCGCGGCCCAGCCGGCGCAGGAAGTCGGCGCGGGCCGCGCTCAGGTAGCCGTAGGTGGCCAGCGACGGCTCGGCGAGCAGCGGGTCGAGCGCGTCCAGGCCGGCCTGCGGGCCGTCGCGGAGTCCGATCGCGACGGCCCGGTTGAGGTCGACGACGGCCGAGCCGGGCCAGAGGCGGCGCAGCATGTCGTAGAGGGCCACGATCTCGGACCAGTCGGTGTCCTCGAAGGACGGAGCTTCGGCGTGGACCGCGGCGATGGCGGCCTGCACGGCGAACCGGCTGGGCGGTCCCCTCCGCAGGGCCTCGGCCAGCAGGGCGCCGGCCTCGGCGATCAGCGAACGGTCCCATCGCGTACGGTCCTGATCGTGAAGAAGGCGCAAGGCGCCGTCGCCGGAAAGACGCGACGCCGAGCGTGCGTGATTGAGCAGCAGCAGCGCGAGCAGCGCCGTGACCTGGGCGTCAGCCGGCATGAGAAGGTGTAGGAGCCGCGCCAGGGCGATCGCGCCGTCGACCAGATCGCGCCGGACGACCTGATCGCCGGCCGGCGGAGCGTGGCCCGTGGTGAAGATCAGATGGACGACGTCGAGCACCGCACCGACGCGCTCACCGAGCTGCTCGGGCGCGGGCACGCGGTAGGGGATGCGGGCCGCGGCGATCTTCTTCTTGGCGCGGGTGAGGCGGGCCGCCATCGTGGGTTCCGGCACCAGGAAGGCGCGGGCCACCTCGGCCGTGGAGAGCCCGCAGACGAACTTGAGGGTGAGCGCGACCTGGGTCTCGCGGGCGAGCGCGGGGTGGCAGCAGGTGAAGATCAGCATGAGCCGGTCGTCGGGGATCGACGGCGTCTCGATCACCAGGAGGGGCAGCCGCCGCCGCATCGCCTCCTCGCGGCGCAACACGTCGAGGGCCTTGTTACGCGCCACCGCCGACAGCCAGGCGCCCGTCCTGTCCGGCACACCGTCGCGCGGCCACGACTCCAGTGCCTTCGCGAACGCCTCCTGAGCACACTCCTCGGCGAGGTCGAAGTCCCTGGTCAGACGCACGGTCGTCGCCAGCACCTGCGCCCAGTCGCGGGGGGGGGGGGCCCCCCCCCCCCCGCCCCCCCCCGGCGACGGGCACCCGGGTCGGCGGCCGGCCCCGGGGCGCACCCCCCGTGGCCGGCCCCCCCCCCCGGCCCCCCCCCCCC